>JAYRLX010000372.1:0-4094 GCA_041905125.1 Caulobacter sp.
TCCCATTCTGTTCTTTCGAAGAACCATGGGGGAGGGCGGCGGACCGCGAAAGACTTACCTTACGGCAGAGGGGTCAGGCCGCGGCGGTGCGAACGGCGTCGGGGCGCTCCAGCGCGGCCGCGTCGGCGACGGCTCGCGCCACGCCCGCCACGCTGACCGGCTTGCGCAGCACGATGTCGGCGCCCGCGTCGAGGCTTTCGCGGGCTTCGTCGGAGTCGCCGTCGATCATGGCGATGATCGGCGCGCGTCGATTGGGCCCGTCGGCCTCGCGCAGGGCCTTGGCGGCCGAGGGGCCATCCATCACTGGCATGCGGCCGTCCAGCATCAGGAGATCGAACTCGGCGATCCGGGCCAGGTCCACCGCGCGGCGGCCGTTCTGAGCGTGGACGACCTGATGGCCCAGCTGCTCGAGGATGGCGCGCAGCATGGCCGCGTTCAAGGCGTCGTCCTCGGCGATCAAAACGCGCATGGCGCGCGGCGCGCCGAGCGGATCGGCGGGCGACAAAGCGTCATGAGCGCCGCGCTCGGCCAGGGGATCGAACGGCAGGCGCAGGGTGAAGCAGCTGCCGACGCCCATGGCGCTGCTGGCGTCCAGCGCTCCGCCCATCAACCGGGACAGCTGACGCGACAGCGACAGCCCCAGGCCCGCGCCGTTGACGCCCGCGCCCGTGCGCTCCACGCGGCGGAACGGCTCGAAGGCCAGCGCCAGCTCCTCCGGCGTCAGGCCAGGACCCGTGTCGGCCACTTCCACGGCCACGTGGTCGTCCCTTAGCTCGAGACGCACCTCGATGCGGCCGCGCACGGTGTACTTCACCGCGTTGCTGAGCAGGTTGGACATGATCTGGCGCGTGCGTAGGGGATCGGCGACGGTCGCGCCGCGATCCAGGCTCAGCAGCAGCGGGTCGATATGCACCGACAACTCCAGGCCCTTGGCGCCAGCGTGCGGCTTTTCCAGGAGCACCAGATCCTGGATCAGGCGAACGGGGTCGAAGGGCTGCGTATCGACGCTGAGGCGGCCGGACTCCGCGGTCTCGGAGTCGAGCGTGGCGTTCAGCACCGCGATCAGATCCTGGGCGGCGTCCAGCGCGGCGTTCAGCTGCTCGCGCGACGGCGCGGCGCGCCCGCCTCGGCCGGCGGCGGCGGCCAGGACGTGCGTGACGCCTGTCAGGCCGTTGCGGATTTCGTGGCTCAGCGTCGCGACGATGTCGGACTTGGAGCGCGCCGTGCGTTCGGCGGTCTCGAGCACGCGCAGGCGCTCGTCGACCAACCGCTCGTGCTCAACCGAGAGGCCGTGTTGCCGACGCAGGGCGCGGTTGTGGATCATGGCCAGCGCCAGGGCCAGCGCCGTGGCGCCCCAGGTCAGCTCCAGGCCCGAGCGCGGGGCGGGGCCGGTGAACTGGGCGATCAGCGGGCCGGCGGCCGCCAGAGGCGTGACGATCAGCAGGGCGGGCAGGTAGGGCGCGGAGAAGAACGCGCACAGCACGGCCCCGGCCGTCGCCAGCATCAGCAGGGTCTCGCGCGCCGGACCGGCGCCGGCCGCGAAGGCCGAGATCTGCGCGACCGCCATGGCCCACAGAGCCCCGCAGGCCACGTGAATGCGGGCGCGGCGCCTCAGGTCCTGCGACGGGTCGTCGCGCAGCCAGTTCACCGCAAGATAGAAGGCGCCCCAGTTGATCGCGAAGATCGCGAAGCTGGCCGTCATCCAGATGCTGTTGACGGCGAAGGACGCGACCCAGACGAACAGCGGCAGGCTGACGGCGAAAACCCCCAGGGCGTAAGGCAGCAGCGCGGCCTGGGCGTCGAGAGCCTTGGCCAACTGCGCGCTTCCCGCGGGGTCTTCGGTCTGGCGGCGCTCGGCGAGCAAAGGCGCGTTCCTCATGATGGGCCGGGCACCTTAGGCGCGCGTCCTTTGCTCGGGGTTACGTCACATCGTTAATCGCTGGCTTCGCGGCGCAAACAATCGTTAAGCCTAACAACTGATGATCGTGACTCGCGAAACGCCCTCGTGGGCGCTCTGCGCAGACGCACGACAGGTTTCGACGCAACCCTCGGTCCGGACGGACGCCCTTGGCCACGACGCGCGCAGCACTGACCGAATCCGACATCCGGATGCTCGTGAAGGGCGCGACCGCCGATGAACGCGCCCTGGCGGCTCACAAGCTGTGCCGCAAGATCGACCGCGCGGAACTTACCGAAGAGGATCGCCAGGTCGCGCACGACATCCTGCGGGTGATGGCGGCCGACGCCGCCGAGCTGGTGCGTCGGGCCATGGCGGTGACGCTAAAGAGCTCCAAGATCCTGCCGCACGACGTCGCCATGCGGTTGGCCCGCGACATCGAGCTGGTCAGCCTGCCAATCATCGCCTTCTCGCCGGTCTTCACCGATGCGGATCTGGCCGAGATTGTCCGCGTCGGCGGTCCCGCCCGGCAGCTGGCGGTCGCCAAGCGGCCTAAGCTTTCCAGCCGGATCACCGCCCAGCTGGTCGAGGAGGCGGGGGAGGAGGCTGTCGCCACGGCCTGCGCCAACGACAACGCGCGCTTCTCCGAAGTCTCGCTGAAGAAGGCGCTGTCGCGGTTCTCCAAATCCGAGCAGGTGCTGCAGGCCGTCGCCTATCGCGCCACCCTGCCGATGGCCGTGGCTGAGCGCTTGATCGACATGGTCGGCGATCAGCTGCGCGACCACATCCTGACCCACCACGCCCTGTCGGCCGAGCTGACGCTGGAGCTGATCGTCGACTCCAAGGAGCGGGCGACGATCGATCTGGTGGACCAGGCCGGACGGACCGCCGACCCGAAGGCCTTCGTCGCGCACCTGAACAGCGTCGGCCGGCTCTCGCCGTCGCTGCTGCTGCGCGCCCTGGCGCATGGCCACATGACCTTTTTCGAGTGGGGCGTGGCCGAGTTGGCGGGCGTCCCGCACCACCGCGCCTGGCTGATGATCCACGACGCGGGCCCGCTGGGCCTGAAAGCCATCTGTGAGCACGCCGGCCTGCCCGAGCGTCTCTATTCGGCCTTCCGGGCCGGGGTGGACGCGTTCCACAGCCTGGAGTTCGACGGCGGAGATCAAGATCGCGAGCGGTTCCAGGAGCACATGATCCAGCGCTTCCTGACGTCGTCCCACGCCGCTTCCCGCGACGACACGGACTATCTGCTGGAGCGCATGGACCGCAGCGCCGAAAAGCGGCGATCCGCCTCAGCCTGAGATCGAACGATCGTTCGAATCTGGACTGGCGGCGGGGCTGTCGCGGCGCCAGACTATCGACATGTCCGACTCTTCGCAGGGCGCAGTGCGCCCGGCCGCGACCATACTGTTGCTTCGAGATGCTCCCGATTTCGAGGTCCTGATGGTCAAGCGGCATCATCAGATCGACTTCGCCGCCGGCGCCCTGGTCTTCCCGGGCGGCAAGAGCCATCAGGGCGACAGCGACCCACGCTGGCGAGATCATGCGCTGGGCTTCGAGGCGATCGGCCCTGACGACGCGGCCTTGCGGATCGCCGCCTTGCGGGAGGCCTACGAGGAGGCCGGCGTCCTGCTGGCTCGCGACCGCGACGGCGCCGTCTATGCCGGCGAAGCGGCCAAGGACATTCGCGCCGCGGTGGCCGAGGATCAGGTTCCCTTCCTGGACGTGGTGGCGGACCTGGGCCTGCGTCTCGACCTTTCGGCCCTGACGGTCTTCGCCCGCTGGATCACGCCGAAGCTGATGCCCAAGCGGTTCGACACCTGGTTCTATGTCGCCCACGCGCCGCTGGCGCAGCAGGCGATCTGTGATGGCCACGAGGCCGTCGACGCCGAATGGATCGCGCCCCGCAGGGCGCTTGAAATGGCCGCCTCAGGGGCGCGCAAGGTGATCTTCCCAACCCGCATGAATCTGCAGTTGCTGGCGGAGAGCGCCGACCCGGCGGACGCGGTGCGGCGCGCGGCGGCGCGCGAGCTTGTCACGGTCGAGCCCTGGGTGGACGGGGAGGTCCTCCGCATCCCGGCCGAGGCGGGCTACGGCGCGGTGACCGAGCCCCTGGCGGCGCTTTAGAGCCTGTCTGGTTTAGATGGAAACATCTAAACCAGATAAACAGGCTCTAATTCATACACTTAGAGCG
>JAYRLX010000373.1:0-4082 GCA_041905125.1 Caulobacter sp.
CGCGCTGACGGCTCTGGTGTTCAACCTGTCGCCGTCGCCGGTGGCGATGGCCGAGATCCTGGCCTGGCTGATGGGCTCGGTGCAGAACCGGGATGCTCTGGACGCCTTGCGCGCGCTGGTCCCGATGGCGATCGGCGCGGCGCTGTGCGTGCGGGCCGGCGAGGGGCTGCGCATGCTGACCCTGGGCGAGGAGGCCGCGCGGATGTCGGCCCTGCCGATGGCGCGCCTGCGGGTCTACGCCGTCGCCGGCGCCGCTCTGCTGACCGGCGCGGCGGTCGCGGCGGCGGGCGTGATCGGCTTCGTCGGCCTGGCCGCTCCGCACCTGGTGCGGGCGCTGGTCCGTGACGATCCCAAGCGAATCCTGTGGCCCTCGGCCCTGGCCGGGGCGTTGCTGCTGGTGTTGGCCGACCTGGCCGCCCGGTTGATCCCCACCGAGCAGGAGCTGAAGCTGGGCGTCGTCACGGCTCTCTTTGGCGCGCCCGCCTTCGCTCTGCTGGCCTGGCGCGCCGCCCGGAGCTGGCGGTCATGAGCGCGCTTTGGACACTGGAGGCGCTCTGCGCTCGCCAGGGCCGCAAGACGGTCCTGGAAGGCGCGAGTCTGGCCGTCGCGGCCGGCGAGGTCGTCGTGATCGTGGGGCCCAATGGCGCGGGCAAGACCAGCCTGCTGCGCGCCGGCCTTGGCCTGCTGCCCGTGACGGCCGGCCAGGCGCTTCTGTCGGGGCAAGCCGTTGGCGCCCTGAAGCCCGAGCAACGCGCGCGGCTGGTCGGCTATCTGCCGCAGGAGCGCCGAGCCGCGTGGAACCTGCCGGCTCGAATGATCGCCGCCCTGGGCGCCGGCGACCTTCCTGAAGCCGAGGCCGACGCTTTGGCGCGCGCCTGCTTGACCCGCGTCGGCGCTGGCGATCTTGGGGAGCGCGGCGTGCTCGACATGTCGGGCGGCGAGCGGGCGAGGGTGCTGCTGGCCCGCCTCCTGGCGACGCGGGCGCCGTTGCTGGTGGCGGACGAGCCGGTGGCGGGTCTGGATCCCGACGCCCAGCTGCTGACGCTGGACTTGCTGCGCGCCGAAGCCGCGGGTGGCGCGGCGGTTGTGGTCACGCTGCACGACCTGGGACTGGCGGCGCGGACCTGCGATCGGGTGGTCGTGATCTCGCGCGGCCGCCTCGTCGCCGAGGGCGCGCCGCGCCAGGCGTTGTCCAAGACGGTGCTGGCGGACGTGTTCGGCCTGGATGGCGAACTCGTCGATACGCCCGCTGGCCTGGTGCTGGCGGCGAGGCGACTCTAGGGCTGCGTCGCCACGGTTTCGGCCGAAGCCACCGAGGCGCTGTAGCTGTAGCCGCCGCGCTTGAGATCGCTGGACAGGGTCAGCGGCGCCGCGCCGCCGTTCAGCCGCGCGCGATAGACCATGGTCGTCTCCAGGGTCCGCATCACGTAGTTGCGGGTCTCGGAGAACGGAATGCACTCGATGAAGTCGAGCGGGTCGGTGGTCGCGCCGCGCGGGTCGCCGCACTGGCTGACCCACCGCGCCGGGCGGCCGGGCCCGGCGTTGTATGCGGCCGCGGCCATGATGTACGAGCCGCTGAAATTGTTGACCATCTGGCCCAGGTACACCGAGCCCAGGCGCATGTTGTAGGACGCGTCGGACAGGCGATCGACCGAGTGATCCTCGCCCAGCTTGCGCGCCACCAGCGAGGCGGTGGCCGGCATCAGCTGCATCATGCCGCGCGCGCCGACGCCCGATCGGGCCGCGGGGTCGAAGTTACTTTCCTGGCGGGAGATCGAGTAGACGAAGGCCGTTTCGGCCGCGCCCGGGATCGGCGTGAAGTGATGGTCCAGCAGCGGATAGCCGCGCTCGGGCAGGATGATGCCCCGCTGGGCGGCGGCGCGGACCGCGCGCATCGCCAGGTCCTGGTCGCCATAGCCCCGCGCCATGTCGACTAGCAGGGCCGTCTCCTGGGCGTTCGGCAGGATGTCGTCGATATAGAGCATCAGGCTGCGGAACTGGTCGCGGGCGCCGATGTCGGCGAGGATTCGCGCGGCGCGGACCTGTTCGCGGCTGTAGAACCTGGCTCGATCGGCGGGCGTGATGACCGGGTCACCCTCCAGCCGGATCTCCCTCAGCCCGGCCTTCTCGGCCGCCAATTGGCCGTAGAAGGTCGTGATGTAGCGCGAGCCCTCGAAATAGAAGGCCTGGGCGGCGATCGGGTCGCCTTGCGCCTCGGCGGCGCGGCCTTGCCAATAGAGCGCGCGGCCCTTGGTGATCGGCGAGGCGCCGACGGCGGCGATCTGGGCGAAGTGGGCGGCGGCGGCGTCGGGGTTCTTGAGGCGGCTCAGCGCGATCCAGCCGGCGAAGAATTCGGACTCGGCGATCTCGGTTGGCGTCAGGGCGCGGGTGTTGCTGGCGGCGGCGTAGGCGCCGGCGTTGTCGCCCGCCTGCAGGGCCGCGACGACCAGCTGCTTGCGCTCCTTCCAGATCGCGGCCGAGGCCTCTTCCGTCGGCGGCGCCGGGAAGTTCGCGACCATCGGCAGGGCCAGGGTCTCCATGCCCTTGCGGCGCAGATAGGCGGCGCGTTCGAAGACGACGCCGGGTGATTCCTGCAGGTCGGGCGTCAGGTCGTTGTAGAGGTCGTTGGCGTTGGCCGCGCTCTGGCGATAGGCCATGCGCGTGCGGGCGGCGGCCTGCTGCGTCTCCGACAGCATGGCGACGATGTCGCGAGCGGCCGGGCCTTGCTGGCCGTAAAGCAGGATGTCGGCGCGGCGGACATAGTCGTCCGGCGTCAGCATGGCGCCGAAGCGGGTGATCATGGCGCGCTGGGCGTCGGCCTCGAACACCTTGTCGCGGAAGGTGCGGCGGATCAGGTCCGTCGCCTCCTGCTGGCGGCCGATCGCCTGCAGGCCGCTGGCCAGGGTCATGACGCCCTCGGCCGTCGCCGGCTGGGCGCCGCCGAACCAGGCGACGATGCGGGCCGGATCCAGGCCCGAGGTCCCCAAGGCGCGCTCGGTGGCGGCGTCGCGCCGCGCGCCGCGCGGCCAGCCGGCCAGCTCGCGGCGGGCGGAATCGAGATCGTAGAAGCTCAGCGCCTCGGCGTTGCTGTCGACCAGAGCCCACAGTGCGATCTTGCGGGCGATCGGATCGCTGAGGCTGGCCATGGCGGCCCGGGCGCCGGAAACGTCGCCCCGCTTGGCGGCGGAAAGCGCCGTGCGCAGCGTGGCGGCGTCCGTGTCGGAAACCGACGAGGCGCCGGCGCTGATCGACGAGCTGACCAGGTCGGGCGCGGCCGTCTGGGCGTCGGCGACGCCGCATACGGCGACGATGCAGGCTCCCCCGAGCATGATGCGGCGCAGAACTGAAGCCAAAACGCACTCCTCAACCCGGCCCGGACCAGGGCCTTCGATCCATCCCTCGGCGGATACGCGCCGACGGAAGGGCCGTCCTCGAATCACAAGTCCGCGCCCGCAACAAGATCAGGCCGGATTATGTTTAAAGGAGGGTTGGCGGGACTTGACCCGAGAGCCTCGTCCGATCAAACCGCTCCAGCCTCGTCGCGCCCGGTTGCGGGACGGCGGGGCAGGGACATATTGTCCGCCTCCTTCGTCCTGCCGCAACCGACGCGGCGCCATCCTCACGGCAATTTGCAAGTCATGGTCCATTCCCCGTTCAAGGGCGTCATTCCGGCCCTCGTCACGCCGTTCAAGGACGGGGAGGTCGATGAGAAAGCCTTCGTGGCCCTGGTCGAGCGCCAGATCGCGGGCGGCGTCCATGGCCTAGTGCCGGTCGGCACCACCGGGGAAACCTCGACCCTGTCGCACGAGGAGCACCGCCGCGTCGTCGAGCTGTGCGTGAAGACCGCCGCCGGCCGCGTGCCGGTGATCGCCGGCGCCGGCAGCAATTCGACCGACGAAGCCATCGAGCTGGCGCGCCACGCCAAGGCCATCGGCGCCGACGCCTGCCTGGTCGTGACCCCGTACTATAATCGTCCGAGCCAGGAAGGCCTCTATCGCCACTACGAGGCGATCAACAACGCCGTCCAGCTGCCGATCTTCGTCTACAACGTGCCCGGCCGCACGGGCGTCGATATCAGCAAC
>JAYRLX010000374.1:0-4076 GCA_041905125.1 Caulobacter sp.
TGCAAGACCGTTCATGCCCAAGACCCTCTCGCCAGATCCACCGTGTCATCCCGGCCGGAGCGCAGCGTAGAGCCGGGACCCAGGGGGTGACGAAACGCCGTGCCCGTCCCTCCTGGGTCCCGGATAGCCTCTGCGAGGCTTCCGGGATGACACGGGTGATTGTTACTTCATCGTCGGAATGACGAAGCTCGAATCCGCCACGTCGCCTTCCGGCCAACGGGCCGTCACCGTCTTGACCTTGGTGTAGAACTTCACGCCCTCGACGCCGTGTTGGTTGGTGTCGCCGAAGGCCGAGCGCTTCCAGCCGCCGAAGGTGTGATAGGCCACCGGCACCGGGATCGGCACGTTGATGCCGACCATGCCGACATTGACGTTGGCGGCGAACTCGCGCGCGGCGCGGCCGTTGCGGGTGAAGATGGCGACGCCGTTGCCGTACTGGTGCTCGGACGGCAGGACGATGGCCTCTTCCAGGGTTTCGGCGCGGACGATCTGCAGCACCGGGCCGAAGATCTCCTCGTGATAGGTCTTCATGCCCTTCTTGACGCCGTCGAACAGCGACGGGCCGATGAAGAAGCCTTTCTCGAAGCCCTGCAGCTGGAAGTCGCGGCCGTCGACCACAAGCTCGGCGCCCTCTTCCTGGCCGATGCGGATGTAGTCGGCGATCTTGGCGCGGTGCTGGGCGCTGACCACGGGGCCGTAGTGCGCGTCGGGATCAGTGGACACGCCGACCTTCAGCGTCGCGATCTCGGCGACCATCCGCTCGCGCAGGTCGTCGGCGGTCTTCTTGCCGACGGGCACGACCACCGGCAGGGCCATGCAGCGCTCGCCCGCCGAGCCGAAGGCCGCGCCCGACAGGTCCTTGACCACCTGGTCGAGGTCCGCGTCGGGCAGGACGATCCCGTGGTTCTTGGCGCCGCCCATGGCCTGGACGCGTTTCCCGTGCGCCGTGCCGGTCTGGTAGACATAGTGGGCGATGTCGGAGCTGCCGACGAAGCTGACCGCGCGGATCAGCGGATGGGTTAGGATGGCGTCGACGGCGCTCTTGTCGCCATGGACGACGTTCAGCACGCCCGCCGGCGCGCCCGCCTCCATCATCAGCTCGGCCAGCTTGACTGGCACCGTCGGGTCCTTCTCCGACGGCTTCAAGATAAAGCTGTTGCCGACGGCGATGCTGATGCCGAACATCCACATCGGGATCATGGCCGGGAAGTTGAACGGGGTGATGCCCGCGCAGACGCCCAGCGGCTGGCGCATCGAATAGACGTCGATGCCGGGGCCGGCGCCCTCGGTGTACTCGCCCTTCAGGATGTGGGGGATGCCGCAGGCGAACTCGATGACCTCGAGGCCCCGCTGGATGTCGCCCTTGGCGTCGGCGATGACCTTGCCGTGCTCGGAGGACAGGATTTCGGCCAGGGTGTTCATGTCGCGCTCGATCAGGCGCTTGAACTCGAACATCACCCGGGCGCGGCGCTGGGGATTGGTCTGGGCCCAGCCGACCTGGGCCCTGGCCGCAACCTGGACGGCGGCGTCGAGCTCGGCGTCGGTCGCGAACTGAACGCGCGCCTGGACCTCGCCGGTGTTGGGATTGAAGACGTCGCCGTAGCGGCCGGAGGTTCCGACCAGGGCTTGGCCGTTCACGAAATGGGCGATGTCTCGCATGATGCGCTCCCTAACGCTTGTTTTGCGCGTCAATAGCATCCCCGGCTCGCGCCGTACCGCGCGAAATTATGCCGCTTTACTCCGCATCGACGTGCACCCGCCGAAAGCGGCCCTGCAGATAGACCAGCGGCTCGTGGTCCGGATCGTAGCGCAGCTTCACGACCCGCCCGACATAGACCCGGTGGTCGCCGGCGTCGAAGCTGTGGTGCGTCTCGCACTCGAAGTTGGCCATGCAGCCCGGCAGGATCGGAACGCCCGTGCGCCAAGTCTCGGTCTCAACGCCGGTGAAGCGGTCGATGTCCTTCTGGACGAACTGGCGGGCCAGCGCCTGATGCTCGGCGTGCAGGACGTTGACGGCGAAGCGGCCGGCGGCGTCCAGGGCCGGCAGGCTAGCCGACTTCAGGTCGACGCAGATCAGCGCCAGCGGCGGATCCAGCGAAACGGACGTGAAGGAGTTGGCGGTCAGGCCGACGCGACCGCCGTCGACGCCGATGGTGGTGACCACCGTCACGCCGGTCGTGAAGCATCCGAACGCGTTGCGCAGGGCGCGGGCGTCATGGACGCCGCCTTCTCCCAGCTCGATCGTAACCGCCCTACTCATCGCCTTAGCAGTGGGCCAAAGCGATGGCGGGAGCAAGCCGGCGCGCGCCGCGGATCAAGCGAAGGTCGCTTTCAGGATCTTTTCCAGCCACGCCTGGTCGGTCTCGTCGAAGGCGGCGGGCTTGTCGGAGTCGACGTCGAACACGGCGATCAGCTGGCCGGCCTTGTCGAACACCGGGACCACCACTTCGCTTTCCGAGCGGCTGTCGCAGGCGATGTGCCCGGGGAAGGCGTGGACGTCGGGCACCAGCTGGGTCTGGCCGGTCTCGGCGGCCGCGCCACAGACGCCGCGCCCAAAGGCGATGCGCAGGCAGCCCAGCGTGCCCTGGTAGGGTCCCACCACCAGCTCGCGCGGCTTGGCCGGATCGACGACGTAGAAGCCGGTCCAGAAGTAATGGTCGAAGCTATTGGCCAGCATCGAGGCCACGGTCGCCATGCGGGCGGTCAGGTTGCTCTCGCCGTCCAGCACGGAGGCGATCTCGTCGGCGACCTCGGCATAGCGGGTCGCCTTGTCGGCGGAGAGGGTGATGTCGTTGAACGCTTCGGCCATGGCGGGGGATATAGCGCGGCCGGCGCGGGATGCGAGGGGGAAGTGGCGCGGCCGCGCGACGAAAGCGACGCTTAAGCCGGCGGCCCCGCCGTCAGCAGCCAGCCGACGATCATGCGCTCGAAATCGACATACGGAATGGTCTCGGCCTCGAACTCAAGGTCGGCGGCGATCGCTGGCAGGTCGCCCATGAAGGTCTGGAACAGCCGCGCCACCCGGTCCGCGCTCGGCAGCTGGCGCCGCGACACGTTGGCGAGCCAGTCGCGGGTCTTCCGCAGGGCCTCGATCGCGTCGCCGCCATGGCCATGGATGTCCATGCCCGCGAGGTCGGAAATGAAGCGCTGATAGCGATAGCGCTCGACGTCCAGGATCAGGAGTCGCTTGGCGCCTTGGGCCTTGCCGCCGAAGCGCTTGGCGCCCAGGAAGAGGCCCAGCTCCAACGGCATGTTGAATCGGGGAAGCTGATGGGCGGCGTCCAGCTCGGTGCGCGACAGGTCGTGGATGCCGTAGCGGCAATCGCCGATCAGGCCGTATAGTTTGTCGATGCGCGTCTGGCCGCCGTCGTCGAGCTCCATCGCCGACCGGGGACGGAAACCGCAGGCGTAGATGGCGAAGATCAGCGCCCTGAAGGTTGGCCTGTAGGCGTCGTCGAACGGGCAGTTGATGAACACGTCATCCGCCGATGTCCCCGACTTGGCGGCCAAGGGCTATTTCTTCTTGCTCTGGACGTCCCTGGCGACCCGGCTGACTTCGCGGATCGTGATCGAGCTGCCCTTCGACGCAGGGCTCAGCACAAACCGTCCCGTGGCGGCGCTACGGCCGGCCACGTGGCCGCCCGGCTTGCCTGTCTTGGGGGACGCTGAGTTGGTCGAGGTCGCCATACCGGGAAAGTGCGCCCTCACGGCTCAAAGCGCAATGGACAGATCGGGAACGCCTCAGAACTCCTCCCACTCCCCGGGACGCGAACTCGGCGCGACCTTCAGGGCGTTCGCACCCTGGACGTAGCGCTGGCGGAAGGTCTCGCGGGTGGGGGCGGCGACCGTCGGACGTTGCGGCGGCGCGGCCGGGCGGCGCTCGATGCGCGATGGCATCTCGTGGATCTCGGCGCCAACCTGGTAGCGGCCGACCAGGCGCTCCAGCTCGGCCGCCTCGTCGGCCAGGGCGCGGCTGGCGGCGCTGGACTGCTGGACCATGGCCGCGTTCTGCTGGATCACCTGATCCATCTGGTTGACCGCCTGGTTCACCTCGGCCAGGCCCGTGGCCTGTTCCT
>JAYRLX010000375.1:0-281 GCA_041905125.1 Caulobacter sp.
TCGCCGCCGCGCACGCGGAAGCGGGCGACGACCGGTTGGCCGGGCTCACGGACTTTCAGCACTTCCTCGGCCTGGGCGCGGTCTTGCGGCAGGGCCAGGGCGCGGAAGGCGGCGGAGGAGCATTCGGGGGCCAAGGGACCCAGGCCCAGGGCGCGGGCGGCGCCATTCAGGCGCAGGCGGTCGGACTCCGGCTCCCAGATCCAAAGCGCGACATCGGCCCCGCCCAACGCTTCGAGCGTCGCGGTCGTGTCCCAAATCCGCCGTTCGCCTGTCCGAAAAGA
>JAYRLX010000375.1:291-4061 GCA_041905125.1 Caulobacter sp.
CCCGTCCCGCCGCGTCGGCCGCAGTCGCCCTAACTCACTCGGGCGCCACCAAGCCGAACAGACGATGGTCTCGCCAATCGCCGTTAATTTTCAAATAAGCGCGGGCGTATCCTTCCTCGGAAAAGCCACATTTCAGCAGAAGCGCGGCCGAGGGCGCGTTCTCGGGCATGCAGGCGGCCTCCAGCCGATGGAGGCTTAAGCCCTTGAAGGCGAAGCGGATCAGCGTCTCGACGGCGTCGCGGGTGTGACCCTGGCGCGCGAAAGGCTGGCCGATCCAGTAGCCGATGGTTCCCGTCTGGGCGACGCCTCGCCGCACGTGAAAAAGCCGCACGCCGCCGACCAGCGCGTCGTCGGCGCGACGGAAGACGAAGAACGGATAGGCCTCGTCCAGCTCCATCTCGCGCGTATAGGCCGCCAGACGCGCCCGGAACGCGGCGCGGGTCAGGTCATGTTCGGGCCAGACCGGCTCCCACGGCTCCAGGAACGAACGCGACCGCCCGCGCAGGGTGGCCCAGGCCTTATGATCGCTGAGTTTCGGCGGTCGCAGATAGACGGCGCGACCTTGCAGGCGGAGCGCGGGACGGGGCTTCAGGAACGACGGAAGCATCGCGCATCCTCCGATGTCAGGCGGCGGAGAACAACGTCTTGTCGAACGCCTCGCCGGCCTTCAACGAGGTCTTGGCGCCCAGCACCGCCGAGGCGACCCGTCGGCCGGACAGCAGCCGGCGGCCCAGTCGCGAAACGTCTTCGGCCGTCACCGCGTCCACCTCGGCGGCCAGCTCCGACGGCGCGTAGAGACGGTCGAACAGCAGCACCTGCCCCGCCCCCTGCTCGGCGCGCGACAGCGGCTGCTCGCGGGCCATGAACATGTGGGCCTTCAGCTGGGCCTTGGCGCGGGCCAGTTCGGCGTCGTCGATATGGGCGACCAGCTTGGTGAGCTCGCCGGCGCAGACCTTGGCCGTCTCGACCGCGTCCGAGGCCGCGCAGCCGGCATAGATGCCCAGCGCGCCGTGGTCGGCGTAGGTGTCGGCATAGGCGTCGATGTTGTAGGCGAGGCCTCGCTTCTCGCGCGCTTCCTGGAACAGACGCGAGGACATGCCGCCGCCCAGCACCTCGGCGAAGATGCGCAGGGCGAAATAGTCGCGGTCGCGCGAGCCGCAGGCGGGCAGCATGAAGACGAGATGGCTCTGTTCCAGCTTGCGGGCCTCGGCCTGCGGACCGCCCACGAAGTCGGCCGCCGCGGGAACCGCCGCGCCGGCCTCCGCCGGCAGGTCGCCGAACGCGCGCTCGGCGGCGGCCATCAGCTCGGCCTCCTCGACCGCGCCCGTGGCGCTGATCACCAGGCGGTCGGCCGCGTAGAGCGCGCCGCGCCACTCGGACAGGGCCTCGACGCTGGCGGCCTCGACCGTGGCGTCGCTGCCCAGGATCGGCCGGCCCACGGGATGGTCGCCCCAGCTGGCGCGCTGGATCAGGTCGAAGACATAGTCGTCGGGCGCGTCGGCGGCCTCGGCGATCTCCTGGGCCACGACCTGCTTTTCGCGGGTCAGATCGGCGGGATCCAGGGTCGGACGCCGCACGAGATCGGCGATCACGTCCATGCCCAGATCAAGACCGCCTCTCAGCGCCCGCACCTGGAAGCTGGTGCGCTCGTAGCCGGTGGCGGCGTTGATCGAGCCGCCGGCGCTTTCGATCACCTCGACGATGTCACGGGCCGAGCGCTGGCCCGCGCCCTTGAACACCATGTGCTCCAGAAGATGCGACCAGCCGGACCGCGCGGGATCCTCATAGGCCGCGCCGCGGCCGGCCACCACGCTGAGCGCCAGGGTCTCGAGGCCCGGCATCGGATCACAGACGACGCGGACGCCGTTCTTCAGGGTGCGGAGGGTGGCGGTCATTCAGCTCTTTGTACGCCTCCCCCGGGAAAGGGGGAGGTGGATCGCTGCGGAACGCAGCGAGACGGAGGGGGCGCTGATATAGGCCGAAAGCGCCCCCTCCACCAGCTTCGCTGGTCCCCCTCCCCCGCTTCGCGAGGGAGGAGAGCAGGTCAGGTGTTCGCGGCGAAGGTGCGGACGAAGGCCTTCACGGCGGCGCCGTCGGCGGGCAGGCGCTCGAATTTCTCCGGCTTCTTGGAGAGGTCCGGCGTGGCGCGCGGCGTGACCGGCGGGACCCCGGTGGCGGCCTGGACGGCCTCGGGGAACTTGGCCGGGTGGGCGGTCGACAGCACCACCACCGGGACCGACGGCTTGACGTCGACGCCCCGCGCGGCGGCGAGACCCACGGCGGTGTGCGGGTCGACGATCTCGCCGGTCTCGTTCAGGGTCGAGAGCATGGTCTTGGCGGTGTCGGCCTCGCTGACCGCGGCGCCGCGGAACAGCTCGCGCATCCAGGCGTGGGCGGCGGGCGGGATGTCCAGCAGGCCGGTGTCGGCGAAGGCGCGGAAGGCGCGCTCAGTCTCGACGGCGTCGCGGCGGACGGCCTCGAAATAGAGGCGCTCGAAATTGCTGGCGACCTGGATGTCCATGGCCGGGCTCTGGGTCGCGGCCACGGCCCCGCGCGCGTAGCGACCGGTCTCGAAGGCGCGGGCCAGGATGTCGTTCGAGTTGGTCGCCGCGGTGATCGAGCAGATCGGCAGGCCCAGCTTCTTGGCGACGAAGGCGGCGTAGGCGTCGCCGAAATTGCCGGTCGGCACCACGAACGCCACTTCACGGGCCGGCGCGCCCAGGGCGACGGCGGCGGTGAAGTAGTAGACGCTCTGGGCCGCGATCCGGGCCCAGTTGATCGAGTTGACGCCCGAGAGATCGACGCCGTGACGGAACTGGTCGTCCTGGAAGGCCTGCTTGACGATCGCCTGGCAGTCGTCGAACGAGCCCAGCACCGAGATACAGGCGACGTTCGCATCGGTCGCCGTGGTCATGAACCGGCGCTGCACTTCGCTGATCCGGCCTTCCGGGAAGAGCGCGACTATGCGGGCGTTCTTGCGGCCCCGGAACGCCTCGACGGCCGCGCCGCCAGTGTCGCCCGAGGTGGCGCAGATGATGGTCATCTTCCGCGACTGGCGCTCGAGCACGTAGTCGTAGAGACGCCCCAGCAGCTGCATGGCGACATCCTTGAAGGCCAGGGTCGGGCCGTGGAACAGCTCCAGCAGGAACTGGTTGGGACCCAGCTGCTTCAGGGGAACGACGGCAGTGTGGGCGAAGGTGGCGTAGGCCTCCTCGCACATCTGGGCCAGGTCTTCCTTGGGAATGTCGTCGCCGACGAACTTGCCGACCACGGCGGCGGCGACCTCGGCGTAGCTCTTGCCCGCGAAGGCCGCGATCTCGGACGAGCGGAAGCTCGGCCATTCGGACGGCACATACAGGCCGCCGTCAGGCGCCAGGCCGGCCAGCACCGCATCCAGGAAGCCGATGGGCGCGGACTGCCCGCGGGTCGACACGTAACGCATCAGGGTCTCACTCTTCGCCAGAGCATGGCGTCATAGATAAACAGCAGGGTTACGGCAAGACCAAACCACGTCAGGGCGTATTCGAGGTGCCGATTGGAAATTTCTGCCGGAAGCGGCGCGGGCGTGATCCCAGCCGGCGCGGGGGTCTCGGTCTCGGCCATCAGCACCAGGGGCGCGGGCTTGCGGCCCGGGAAGCGCTCCAGCACCTTGGCGCGGTCGCCGCCCAGCTGACGAACCGGGATGAGGACGCCGACCACGCGGCGCGGCGGATCGAAAGACCGCGGCGGCGGAGCCACCTGGCCGCTGAGAGCCGGAACGAGGCCGCGGT
>JAYRLX010000376.1:0-4051 GCA_041905125.1 Caulobacter sp.
CGGAGGGGGCAAGTGACCCCATTCCCGAAAGCCCCCCATGCCCCAATCCCTCACCCTGGCCGAGGCCCGGGCGTTCCTGCGCGTCTCTGACGCGACGGAGGACGCGGTCCTCACGATCCTGATCGACGCCGCCGAGGCCCGCGTCGCGGCCGCCGCGAGCGTCGTCCTGACCGCCGCCAGCCCCGCGCCCCTGCGCCTGGCCGTCCTCACCCTGGTCGCCCACGCCTACGAGCACCGTGATGCGGGAGAATCCTCCCTGGCGCTCGTCGAGCCGTGGCTGACCCCTTACCGAAAGGCGCGGCTATGACCGACAAGCCCCTGATCGACGCCCTGGTCGCGACGCTGAAGGCCGCGCCCGCCGTCACCGCCATCGCCGGCCAGCGGATCTATGCGACCGCGCCGCGCCTGCCGACCTATCCCTGCGTCGTCGTCACCCGCTCCGAAGGCCGCCCGGTCTCGGAGGGCGACGCGATCGAGCACCTGCTGACCCTGACCTGCGCCAGCCGCTTCGGCGGGCCGGAGGAGGCGAGAGCCCTGGTCGCCGCCGTCCGCGCGGCGCTGCACGACGCCCGGCCGACGCTGTCGAGCCGCCGGCTCGTGAACCTGCGCGTCCCCTACGCCGACTGCTTCACCGGCGCCGACCGCGAGACCACGCTCGGGATCGTCCGCGTGCGGGCGGTGACCGAAGCCCTTTAACGGAGAGACAAGATGGCCGCCCAAGCCGGCAAGGACATGCTGCTGAAGATCAGCGACGGGGCCGCCACCCCGACCTTCGTCACCGTCGCGGGCCTGCGCGCCCGCACGCTCAGCCTCAACGCCAAGACCATCGACGCCACCGACAGCGACAGCACCGGCCGCTGGCGTGAGCTGCTGGCCGGAGCGGGCGTCAAGTCCGTGGCCGTGTCAGGCTCGGGGATCTTCCGCGACGCCGCCTCCGACGCCCAGGTGCGGACGAGCTTCTTCGACCAGTCGGCGCGGACGTGGCGGCTGGTGATCCCGGACTTCGGTCAGCTGGAAGGCCCGTTCCTGGTCGCGGCGCTGGAATACGCCGGCGACCACGACGGCGAGGCGACCTTCGCGATCAGCCTGGCCAGCGCCGGGGCGGTGAGCTTTACGGCGATCTAACCCATTCGGGCCCCCACCTGGCCGCTTCGCGGCCGTCCGCCCCCGGAGGGGGCAGAAGGTGCGCGCGTCTCCTTCTTCCCCCTCTGGGGGAGGAGCGCGAAGCGCGGAGGGGGCAAGTGAAAAGGACCCCCCATGCTCCCGCCCAACCCCGCGCGCGGCGAGGTCGTCGTGACCCTGGCTGGCGCGCCGCGACGCCTGTGCCTGACGCTGGGCGCCCTGGCCCGCATCGAGGCCGCGCTGGGCCTCGCCGACTGGTCGCAACTGCCCGAACGCATCGCCACGCTCAGCGCTCAGGATCTCTCGGCGGTGCTCGCCACCCTGCTGGAGGGCGGCGGCGAGGCGCCGGAGATCGCCGCGCGCGCCACGGTTCCGGAAGCCGCCTCGGCCCTCGCGGCCGCGCTCGCGGCTTGCGCATGAGCGCCTGGGCCGCGCCGCTGCGTCTCGCGCTCAGCCTGGGCCTGCCGCCCGAGGCTTTCTGGCGCCTGTCGTTGAAGGAGTGGCGCGCCCTGACCGAGGCGCCGCCCGCGCCGGCGCCTAGCCGCGCTGACCTTTCCGCCCTGATCGCCCGCTATCCCGACGAGGAGCTTTCGCCATGAGTTTCGAAGAAGACGGCCTTTCCGCCGTGCCCGCCCGCGCCGCCGAAGCCGCCGCCGCGCTGGACGCCCTGAAGGCGCCCGCCGAGCGCGCCGCCCGCTCGATCGACGAGGCCTTCGCCCGCGCTGGCGCGTCGCTGGTCAAGTCACTGGCCCGCGCGGCCTCGGACGGCCAGGTGTCGCTGGCCGAGCTGGCCCGCGCGGTGCTGGGCGCGGCCGGCGCGGCGCTGAAGGGCGGGGGCCTTGGCGAGGCGCTCTCGAAGAGCTTTTCCGGAGCGCGCGCCGACGGCGGTCCGGTGCTGCCCGGCGGCGCCTATCTGGTCGGCGAGCGCGGTCCGGAGGTGTTCCGTCCGGCCTCGACGGGAAGCATCGAGCCGGTCGGAAGCGCCGGGGTCTCGGTGACGATCAACGTCCAGGGCGGCGACGCGGCGGGCCTGATCCGCTCCGACGCCCAGATCGCCCAGGCGCTGGCCCGGGCGGTGAGTGTCGGGGCGCGGCGGCTGTGAAAATCCCTCCCCCTTGATGGGGGAGGGTAGGGTGGGGGTGACTTCGGCGGTCGACGCCTCGCCATTGTCCAGAGCGGAGGATCACCCCCATCCCCAACCCTTCCCCCATCGAGGGGGAAGGGGGATTTCCTTACAGCGCCACCGCGGCCGTGTTCGGCGGGGGCGGGCCGTACTGGTTGTCGCGCGGCTGGCCCAGGCTGCAGCCGACCCAGAGCGTAAAGGCCAGCCAGATGGCGAAGGCGATGAAGCACGAGATGAAGAAGCCGCCCAGGGCGGTCAGGGCGGCGAGTTCGGGCTCGCCGCTGGTCAGGGCCGCGATGGCCGGCATGACGCCGATCGACAGGGCCGAGCCCATGATCAGCACCGGACCCAGCACCCACGGCAGCACCTGCCACCAGCCGGTCTGACCCATGTCGTGCAGTCGCTTGGCGTGAATGCAGACGCTGGAATAGATCGTCGCCAGGCTGATCACCGCGCCAATGACGGGCAGCCAGCCCAGCGCGATGTTGACGCCCAGCAGGACCAGCCAGCCGATCCAGAACGCCTGGCGGCCGATGCGGCCTTCCGGCGACAGGAACAGGGTCTTCCAATCCATATCGGTCTCCAATCTCGACTCCATAAGTAGGAGCCGACGACCCGCTGATGAAGTGAAAAGCGGGTCATGACCAAGACTTAATCGCGTTCGGCCGCGCACGGCTCCGCTTCTCGTCAAATTTCTCAAAACCTTTTCGTGAGGATCGCCATGAGCGAGTTCCATGAGGCGCGCCTGCCCGCGCGCCTGGCGTTCGGCTGCGCCGGCGGCGTTGAGTGGCGCACCGATATCGTCGCCCTGGCCTCGGGCGCCGAGCAGCGGACCAGCGCCTGGGCGCGCGGCCGCCGCCGCTACCTGATCGCCACCGCCGCTCGCCCTCTGGATGAGCTGGCCGAGCTGCTGGCCTTCTTCGAGGCGCGACGCGGGCGTCTGGCGGGCTTCCGCTTCCGGGATCCGGCCGACTTCAAGTCCTGCGCGCCGTCAGCGCAGCCGGCGGCCACCGACCAGCCGATTGGGACCGGCGATGGAAGCCGCAAGGTCTTCCCGCTGAGCAAGACCTACGGGACGGGCGCGAGCGCCCTTGCGCGGCCGATCGCCAAGCCGGTCGCCGGAACGGTCAAGGTCGCGGTGGCCGGCGTCGCCTTGGCGGCGGGCGCCTATTCGGTCGATGCGACGACGGGTCTCGTGACCCTGTCGACCGCCCCGGCCGCCGGCGCGGCGGTGACGGCGGGCTTCGAGTTCGACACGCCGGTGCGCTTCGACACCGACCGGCTGGACATCACGCTGGAGGGTTTCTCGGCCGGCCGCGTCAGCGCCTGCGCCCTGATCGAGGTGCGCGACTGATGCGGGCGCTGCCGGACGGACTGGACCTCGCCCGCCTATGCCATGCCTGGATCGTCGAGCGGGCCGACGGTGTGCGGCTGGGCTTCACCGATCACGACCGCGACCTCGTCGTCGACGGCGTGACCTGCCGGGCCGGCGGCGGCTGGAGCCCCGGCGCCAGCGAAGCCGGGGTCGGCTACGCGCCGGGCCAGGCGGCCGCGCTGGGCGTGCTGGACGACGCGGGCATTTCGGAAGGCGACCTGGACGCCGGGCTTTACGACGGGGCCAAGGTCTCGGCGATGCGCGTCGACTGGAGCGCGCCGTCGCGCCTGGTGCGCCTGTGGACCGCGACGATCGCGGCGCTCAGCCGCGAGGGCCAGGCGTTCAAGGCCACGCTGGCGGGACCGGCGGCGGCGTTGGAGCGCGTGGCGGGCCGGACCTTCACGCGGCTGTGCGACGCGCGGCTGGGTGAC
>JAYRLX010000377.1:0-4041 GCA_041905125.1 Caulobacter sp.
GGCGAACCGCTTCTTGATGGTGAAGGAGTCCGCGCTGGCGTCATAGGTGATCGTTGTGTTGGTCGACACGCGATCCCAGAAGACGACGGTGTCGAAGCCCGCCCCGGCCGCCACGGTGTCGCTCCCGCCGGTTAGCCAGAAGGTTTCGTCCGCCGAGGAGCCGGTGATCGTGTCGCTGTAGTTGGAGTCCTGCACCGTCGTGAAGCCGGAGAGCGTGTCGACGCCGCCGAGGCCGTCCTGCGCCGTTCCCTTGGCCAGGTCGACCACGACGCCGGCGGTGGAGGTCCAGTAAGCCACGCCAGCGGCCGTGGTTAGCGCCTTGAGGGTGTCATTGCCCGGGCCGCCGATGGCGTTGCCGTTCTTCAAGGTGATGACGTCGTCGCCGCCCTCGCCAAAGACGTTGACCCCGTTGGCCAAGCCCAGGGCCGTCTGGTCGATGACGTCAGCCCCGTTCGTTCCGTGATAGTCCGCCATGCTACCCACCAAGTCTCAACTGAGCAGACGGTTTGAGGCGCGGGTCCGGGAAGCGTCAATCTATGGAAAACCGTAGGGCGGAGCGCGTGAACCCGACGTCGGACCTCCGCCCGCGATCATCCAGTGGAGGCCGGACGACCAGTTCGTTTGAGATCACCGAGCCCACGAGAGACGCCTTGGCGGTCTGGCTGAAGGTGCGGGGGCGGCGCAGCGACGACTGCGCCAAGGTCACCATTTGTCGCAATGCGAGTCAGTTGCAAAACGTCGCGCGTTAAGCTAGATGAGAATGAAACTCATTCGGTAGGGCGTTCTTCCTTGTACGTCTGCAATTGTAACGGCATCCGCGAGCGCCAGGTGCGCGCCGCCATCGACGCCGGCGCTCAGCGCCCGGTGGAGATTTTCCGTCACCACGGCTGCCAGGCGCAGTGCGCCAAGTGCGTCTGTGAAATGCGCCAGATGATCCAGGAAAGCCGCGAGGCCCTGGCCTTCGCCGCCGAATAGCGATCGCGCTCCTGTCGGGCCTTTTCGTGAGACCGCGAGACACTCGCAGACAATCCTGTTGAAGCCGCTTCCGGCCTGCTTCAGGTTCGCCCACAGACGAATCCAAGGAGGCCGCCATGCAGGGCGATCCCAGCATCATCCGGTTGCTCAACGCGGTGCTCACCAACGAGCTGACGGCGGTCAACCAGTACTTCCTGCACGCGCGGATGTACGACAACTGGGGCTTCAAGCGCCTCGGCAAGATCACCTATGACGAGTCGATCGGCGAGATGAAGCACGCCGACATGCTGATCAACCGCATCCTGTTCCTGGAGGGGCTTCCGAACCTGCAGGACCTGCACAAGCTGAAGATCGGCGAGACGGTCCCGGAATGCCTGAACGCCGACCTGCAGGTCGAGCTGGGCGGCCGCGAGACCCTGATCCCCGGCATCGTCCAGTGCGAACAGGCCCGCGACTATGTCAGCCGCGAGCTGCTGCGCGAGATCCTCAGCGACACCGAGGAGCACATCGACTTCCTCGAAACCCAGCTGTCGCTGGTGAAGTCGCTGGGCGAGGCCAACTACCTGCAGTCGGCCATGGGCGAACTGCCGTCGTCCTAGACCTTACGCGGCCATGGCGGGCTGTTCGTCGAACTTCTCGACCAGTTCGCCCAGGCGCGAGGCCTCGCCCTTCAGCGAGTGCGCGGCGGCGGTGGTCTGTTCGACCATGGCCGCGTTCTGCTGCGTCATCTGGTCCATCTGGTTCACGGCGGTGTTGACCTGAGCCAGGCTCATGGCCTGCTCCTGGGCCGCCGTGGCGATCTCGGCCACCAGGGTCGAGATGTCGGTGACGCGCTGGATGATGCTGCCCAGGGCCGAGCCGGTGCGATCGACCAGGGTGACGCCGACCTCGACCTTGTCGGTGGCGGCGCCGATCAGGACCTTGATCTCCTTGGCCGCCTCGGCAGAGCGCTGGGCCAGGGCTCGGACCTCTTGCGCCACGACGGCGAAGCCCTTGCCGGCCTCGCCGGCGCGGGCCGCCTCGACCCCGGCGTTGAGGGCCAGAAGATTGGTCTGGAAGGCGATCTCGTCGATCACGCCGATGATCTGGCTGATCTGGGACGAGGCGGTCTCGATCTCGCGCACCGCGGCGACGGCGTCGCGCACCGAGCCCTCGGTGGCGCGAGCTTCCTCGCGGGCCGCGTCGACCATGCCGTTGGCGCGGCCCGCGCTGTCGGCGGCTTGGCGCACCGCGCCGGTGATCTCGTTGAGGGCGGCGGCGGTCTCTTCCAGGCTGGCGGCCTGCTGCTCGGTGCGGCGCGACAGGTCGTCGGCGGCCTGGGCGATCTCGGCCGCGCCGACATGCACGCCGCGCGACGAGGTCCCGATGTCGCCGAGCGTGGCGTTCAGGGTCTCGGCCGTGGCGTTGAAGTCGTGGCGCAGGCGCTCGTAGTCGGCGTGGAAGGCGTTGTTCAGACGCACGCCGACATGGCCGCTGGCCAGGCCGGCGAGGCCCCGAGCGAGGCCGTCCATGGCTTCGCGACGGGCTTCCTCGGCGGCGCGGCGTTCGGCTTCGGCCGCGGCGCGTTGATGTTCGGTGTCCAGGCGGGTCTGGTCCTCGCGTTCACGGAGCGCCCGGCGCTCCAGCGCGGCCTCGCGGAAGACGGCGATCGACTTGGCCATCTCGCCCAGCTCGTCCGAGCGGTTGGCGAAGGGGACTTCGCTGTCGTAATCGCCCTTGGCCAGCTTGGCCATGTAGGCGGTGATGGCCTCGACCGGGCGGACGACGGCGCGGCGCATGGCCCAGACGCCGCCCAGGATCAGGCCGCCCAGCAGCAGGGTCAGGCCGGCCATCAGGCCCAGGTCCCAGACCTGCTTACGGTGGGCGCTAGCCTCGACGGCGGCGTTGTCGGCGGCGATGGCGGGGGTGGCCTTGTCGACCTGGGCGCGGTGGGCGGCGTAGGTGGTCTTCAGCTCGGCATAGGCGGCGTCGGCGGTCGCCTGATCGCCGGCCTCGACGGCGGCCACCAAGCGGTCGGCGGCGGCCAGCATCGCCTTGGCGTGGGTGTCGGAGTCGACGAGCAGGATCTGCTTGACCTTGGGATCGACGTCCGTCGTCCGCCAATAATCGACGCGGGCCTGGTACTCGCCGCGCAGACGCTTGATCTCGCCGGCGGCCCAGCGCGCCGAGTCCGGCGTGCGGGTGAAGTAGGCCGTCTGGGCGTCGAGATAGGCCTCGATCACGTACATCGGCGGCGGCAGGATGTCGGCGGTGAGGTCCTTGCCGGCGACGATCTGCCGATAGAGCGGCCCGCCCACCCGTTGGTTGGCGATCGCGTTCCACGACCCGGCGGTGAGCAGCACGAGCCCCACGGCCAGCGCCGCGCCGAACAGGCTCATCGCTCCGGACAACTTCAGACGCATAACGCCCACTCCCCCATACACGGGGTTAGAAACGCCATAGCAGGCGTGAACCTGGCCTTAATTGCTCAGGCCGCCTACCCAGAATGGGGTGCTTTGCGCGTCCGCAATCGCTTTTGGCGCAAGGATTTTGCCATCGATGGGCGTGTGGCCGCGACGAATTGACGCAGGATCCCGTCAGGCTCTTCGAAGCGGCCGCCCGACGCCGACCATGCGCCATTTTCGGGTGGCGCATCGCCAGGATCGCGCCATGATGAGGCGAGCCCGGTCGCTCTGGAACCAAGGCTTCAACTGGGCTGTTTGACCTTCGAGTTCAACAGGAGTTCCGCCATGCACATCGCCCACGGAAAGTCGCGCGAGCGCGCTCTGGCCGGCCGCGAGGCGTTCGAGTTGGAGCAGCGGAAGGACTTCCACCCGGTCGGGCAGATCGCCGTCGGCGCGGCGCTGGCCAGCGGCGCCATCATCGCGGCCCTGGTCATGGGGCGGCGGCACGAAAAGGTGCTGGACGACGAGATGTACGCCGTCGAATTCGCCGAGATGCACGAGCCGGTGGCCCATCAGCCCAAGCCGTTGACCAGCCTGCTGCTGCCGCCGCTGCTCATCGCCATGACCCTGTCGGGCCTGCGCACCTGGAACGCGCCGTCCAGCCCGGCCCGGACGCGCGCCT
>JAYRLX010000378.1:0-3992 GCA_041905125.1 Caulobacter sp.
GAGCAACGAGAACATCCTGGGCAGCAGCGACAAGGCCAAGGCGGCCTATCGCGACGCCGTCGACCGCCTGCACATCTATCCGGACGGCAAGGCCAACATCCTGCGCGAGGCCGTCGCCAAGCGCTTCAACCTCGAGCCCGAGCGCCTGACCTTCGGCGATGGCAGCGACGAGATCTTCGCCCTGCTGTGCCAAGTCTATCTCGAGCCCGGCGACAACATCGTCCAGGGCGAGCACGGCTTCGCCGCCTACGCCATCGGCGCCCGCGCCTGCCAGGCGCAGGTGCGGATGGCGAAGGAAATCAATCACCGCATCGACGTCGACGAGGTCGCCAAGTGCGTCGACGAGCGCACGCGCCTCGTGTTCATCGCCAATCCCGCCAATCCGACCGGCACCTGGCTGACCGGTGAGGAAATCCGCGCCCTGCACGCGGCCCTGCCGCCGTCGGTCGTGCTGGTGCTGGACGGCGCCTATGCCGAGTTCTGCAGCGATCCGCGCTTCGAGGACGGCCTCGATCTGGCCCGCACCGCCGAGAACGTCATCGTCACCCGCACCTTCTCGAAGCTGCACGGCCTGGCGGCCCTGCGCGTCGGGTGGGGCTACGCGCCCAGCCACATCATCGAGCCGATCGAGCGAATCCGTCCGCCGTTCAACACCTCGATCCCCGCCCAGGAGGCGGCGGTCGCGGCGCTGTTCGACGACGACTTCCAGGCCCGCTCCTTGGCCCTGGTCGAGCAGTGGCGGCCGTGGCTGACCCAGCAGCTGGGCGGTCTTGGCCTGGAGGTCACGCCGTCGGCGGCCAACTTCGTGCTGGCGACCTTCCCGACCACACCGGGCAAGACGGCGCTGGAGGCTGAGGCCTTCCTGGCGTCAAAGGGCTATCTGGTCCGCGCGGTCGCCAACTATGGCCTGCCGAACGCGATCCGGATCACCATCGGCCTGGAAGAGCAGAACCGCGCCGTGGTCGAGCACCTGACCCAGTTCATGGGCCGCTAGATGTCGCAGCCAGGTATTCTTTATCCCAAGATGACCGTGATCGGGGCCGGCCTGATCGGCGGCTCGATCATCCGCGCCGCCCGCGAGCACGGGGTGGTCGGCGAGATCACGGTCGCCGACGCCAGCGAGGCGCACCGCGCCCGCATCGCCGAACTGGGCGTCGCCGAGCACGTCACCGGCGATATCGCCGAGGCGGTCAAGGACGCCGACCTGGTGGTGATCGCCACGCCCGTTTTGTCGATCCCCGGCCTCGCCGCCCAGGTGATCCCGGCCATGAAGGCCGGCGCGACCCTGACCGACGTCGGCTCGACCAAGGGCAATGTGGCCGAGGCGTTCCGCGCCCAGGACCTGTCAAAGATCCACGCCATCCCCGGCCACCCGATCGCCGGCACTGAGCAGTCCGGCCCCGACGCCGGCTTCGCCGAGCTGTTCGAGAACCGCTGGACGATCCTGACGCCGCTGGACAACGAGGACGAGGCCTATGCGGCCGCCGTCGCCCGCTTGTCGGCTTTCTGGCGCGCCTTCGGGGCCCAGGTCGAGCTGATGGACGAGAAGCACCACGATCTGGTGCTGGCCGTCGTCTCGCACCTCCCACACCTGATCGCCTACACGATCGTCGGCAGCGCGGCGGACCTGGAGAACGTCACCGAGAACGAGGTCATCAAGTACTCGGCCTCGGGCTTCCGCGACTTCACCCGCATCGCGGCCAGCGACCCGACCATGTGGCGCGACATCTTCGTGGCCAACAAGGACGCGGTGCTGGAGATGCTGGGCCGCTTCACCGAGGACCTGCAGGCCATGAGCCGCGCGATCCGCTGGGGCGACGCCGACACCCTGCACGCCCACTTCACCCGCACGCGCGCCATCCGCCGCGGCATCGTGGCGGCTGGCCAGGAAAGCGCCGAGCCAAACTTCGGTCGGGATCGCGGCAAGCACTGACGGCCGGCCCGTCCGATCTCGCCGTATTCGCGAAACATGTCGGCAACAATCGGGGCTCATGCAAAGCTTCCAGGGACAATCACCCGGAAGGAAACGACCCATATGCGCCGCATGCTTCTCGCCGCGCTCGCAACCTGCGCCACTGTCGCCGCGGGCGCCGCGCTCGCCCAGGAAGGCCCGCCGCCCGGCATGCGGATGCCTGCCCCGGAAGACATCTTCAAGCGTTGGGACACCAACAGCGACGGCGTGGTCGACAAGGCCGAATGGACCGCCGCGGGCCGTCCTGAAGACCGCTTCGCGATGATCGACGTCAACAAGGACGGCAAGGTCACGCTCGACGAGCTGAAGGGCGCCTTCGACAAGATGCGTCAGCGCCGGATGCAACAGGGCGACGGCCCGCCTCCGGGTCCGCCGCCGGAAGGCCCCATGCCGCAAAACTGATCAGGTCTCCGCCCGATCCGACGCCGTCCAGCCACACCGCTGGGCGGCGTTTTTCGTTGAGGCCATTCGTCGTGACAACCTCAGCGGCGCTTCATTAGCTTGACCATGGAGCGGGACGCTGACGTCCTGCCCAAAATGAGGTCGATTTACCGCCTCGGCGGCTCCATCTAAGGTAGCGTTATCAACGATAGCCCACGCAGCAAAGCCCAGTACGCAAGCGGTTTCGGAGCGGGAAAGCTTATGGTTTCCAAGGTGTTCGCCGTCTCGCGCGGCGCTTTGTCGCGAGGCCCGCGCGATGACTCGGCGAAAGGGCCGACGCATAATTTCCAGCAACTCTATGTCGTAACATCTAGATAGCCATGAACATGGCGCGAGGACGTTCGAGCATCCGCGACAATCCCCTCACCCTGGCCCTCGTTCGGCAGGCGTCGCGCAACAGCGTCGCGACGATGGCCGTGCAGGCCGCGGCCGCCATCGGGGTCACGCTCGCCACCCTGCCGTCCGAGCGGCCCGTGTACTGGATGTGGCTGGCGATAACGCTCGCCGTCCTGGCCGCGCGCATTGTCGTGGATCGCCTGCTGGCTTCGGCGTTGAAGGGCGGCGCGTTGGCCGGCCACCTGAACCAGATCGTCGTCGCCTTTTCCGCGGGCCTGCTGATCAGCGCCGCTCTGTGGGCCTTGCTGGCCTGGGTGCGCTTTCCCATCGACAGCCAGCGCACGCGTTTTGTGATCATCGTGGTGCTTTCAGCCTTGGCGGGCGGCGCCACGGGCGTGTTGTCCCCGCTGAAGCTGACCGGCCGGATCTATATCTCGCTGATCCTGCTGCCAGCATCCGTGGCCTTGCTGCTTGGCCCCGACCGCCCCCTAGGCCTGCTGGGCGTGGCGTTCTGGCTGGTTATGCTGGCCGGTCACCGAAACAACCACGCCCTGCTGGTCGACTCCGTCCAGTTGCGCGACCAGAACCGGGATCTCGTCGAGGCCCTGGCGCGCCGCAGCCACGACCTCAACAGCCTGAACCAGGACCTCGAGGCCCGGGTCGCTCTGCGCACCCGCCAATTGCGGGAGGCCACCGAGCGCGCCCAGAGCGCCACCGAGGCCAAGTCGCGCTTCCTGGCTACGGTCAGCCACGAGATGCGCACGCCGCTGAACGCCATCCTCGGCTTGGGTCAGATCCTTGCCCGCTCCACGCTCAACAGGAAGCAGCGCGAGCAGGTTCTGGAGATGAAGGGCGCGGCCCGGCGGCTGCGCATGATGATCGACGACGTGCTGGATCTTTGTCAGCTGGACGATGGCGAACTGCAATTGAAGCCCCGGCCGTTCCAGCTGACCGCCCTGGCCCAATCGCTCGACAACCTGCACCGCCCCACGGCGGAGGCGCGCGGCCTGCGCCTGACCATGCAGCTCGAGGCCGGCCTTGGCGAAACCCGGCTCGGCGATGTCGACCGCTTGCGCCAGGTGATCAGCGTGCTGATCGACAACGCCTTGAAGTTCACCCATGAGGGCGGAGTCGATTGCCGGATCAGCGGCGCGGGCGACAACCTGCGGATCGAGGTCAGCGACACCGGCGACGGCGTCGCGGCGGAGAAGATGGCCGTGATCTTCGAGCGCTTCAGCCAGAT
>JAYRLX010000379.1:0-3983 GCA_041905125.1 Caulobacter sp.
AGCTGGCCTATGCGCTGGGCGAGAGCCACGCCCTGCGCCAAGCCTGCGAAGGCGAGGGCGACCAGTTCTGGCGCGCGCGGATGATGCGGCTCGTGCAGGTCGAGCGCCCGGGACCGACCCTGGAGACCCAGCTGCGCGAGCGCTTCAACGCCGGCTTCGTCGCGCGGCGCGGGCAGTATCCCGCCTGCGACGAGGCCAGCCACAAGGCCGAAGCCCAGGCCGCCCGCCGCGGCCAGGCGCTGGCGCTGAAACTCTCCCAATCGACGATCCAGGTGCGTCGCGATCCGCCGGCGCCGGATTCCGTAGCGGAGGGCGAGACGGCGCGATAGAGCCTGTCAGCATCAAATGAAATTTGATGCTGATAAACAGGCTCTAAATCAAACATTTAGAGCGTGATGGCCGCCGAAACCGCTTACACTTTCGGCTATCACGCTCTAACCTCAACCACAAGGTTGTGGAGGAGAGCGTCTTGGGCGTCTCGATAGTTGTTCTGATCCTGCTGGTCCTGGCCTTCGTCCTGGTCGCCAGCGTCATCAAGATCGTGCCGCAGGGGCGCGAATTCACCGTGGAGCGGTTCGGCCGCTACACCCGGACCTTGAAGCCCGGCATCAGCATCCTGACCCCGTTCGTCGAGACGATCGGGCGCAAGGTCAACATGATGGAGCAGGTGCTGGACGTCCCGCAGCAGGAGGTCATCACCAAGGACAACGTGTCGGTGAAGGTCGACGCGATCGTCTTCATCCAGGTCATGGACGCCGCCGCGGCGGCCTATCGCGTCGACAACCTGATCTACGCGATCACTCAGCTGGCCCAGACCAACCTGCGGACCGTCGTCGGCTCGATGGAGCTGGACGAGGTGCTCTCACAGCGCGACGCGATCAACACCCGGCTGCTGTCGACCATCGACCACGCCACCGGCCCGTGGGGCGTCAAGGTCGCGCGGATCGAGATCAAGGACCTGACTCCGCCGCCGGACATCACCAACGCCATGGCCCGCCAGATGAAGGCCGAGCGCGAAAAGCGCGCGGTGATCACCGAGGCGGAGGGTGAAAAGCAGTCCCAGATCGCCCGCGCCGAGGGCCAGAAGCAGTCGGCCATCCTGCAGGCCGAGGGCCGCCGCGAGGCCGCCTTCCGCGACGCCGAGGCGCGCGAGCGGGAAGCCGAGGCCGAGGCCAAGGCGACGGCCTTCGTGTCGGAAGCGATCTCGAAGGGCGACGTCAACGCGATCAACTACTTCATCGCCCAGAAATACGTCGAGGCCTTCGGCGAGCTGGCCAGGAGCCCGCAGCAGAAGACCGTCATCGTGCCGGCCGACTTCGCCGGCCTGACCGGGACCGTCGCGGGCGTCGGCGAGCTGATCAAGAGCCTGGGCGCCGACGCGCCGCGTCCGACCGCGACGCCGCGCGCGAGCTCGACCACCACCAGCACGCCGACCGGCGGCAAGCGCGGAGCCTAAGGTCATGGGCGCTGTCCAAAGCCTCTATGCGTCGCATCCCTTCTGGCCCTGGCTGGCCCTGGCGGCGCTGTTCCTGGCGATCGAGGTGGCGACGGGCACCGGCTGGCTGCTGTGGCCCGCCGCCAGCGCCTTTGTCGTCGGCCTGCTGGCCGAAGCGCTGCGCCCCGGCCTGGTGATCGAGGCCGGCCTGTTCGCCGCCCTGACCATCGCCTCGACCTATCTGGCCAGGCGCTTCCTGCGTCCGGTGCTGGAGCCCACCAGTCCCGACCTCAATGATCCGCTGCAACGCCTCGTGGGCCAGCATGGCCAAGCGATGGCGACGTTTGAGCAGGGGCGGGGCCGGGTGTTCGTCGATGGCAAGGACTGGGCCGCCGAGTCCGACGAGCCGGCGCCTCAACTCGACCAGCCGGTGGTGGTCAGGAGCGTCGATGGCGCGGTGCTGAAGGTCCGTCCGGTCGTCCACTAACAGGCGCTGCTGACAAAAAGCGACGCCGCCCCCTGTTATCGGCGCGCGGCGGCGCCATTTGTGCCGCGAGCGACCGTTCGGTCGCATCCGCTTCACGCTTTGAGGGAGACGGCGTGACTTCCATCATTTCGGTAAAGGGTCTGAACAAGACCTATGCGTCCGGCCACCAGGCGCTGAAGACCATCGATCTCGACATCCGCAGGGGCGAGATCTTCGCCCTGCTGGGGCCGAACGGCGCGGGCAAGACCACGCTGATCAGCATCATCTGCGGCATCGTCAATCCCAGCCACGGGACGGTGCTCGCCGACGGCCACGACGTGGTCCGTGACTATCGCGCCGCCCGCTCCAAGATCGGCCTGGTGCCGCAGGAGCTGAACACCGACGCGTTCGAGACGGTCTGGGCCACGGTCAGCTTCTCGCGCGGCCTGTTCGGCAAGCCGCGCAACGACGCCCTGATCGAGAAGATCCTTCGCGACCTCTCCTTGTGGGACAAGAAGGACAGCAAGATCATGGCGCTGTCGGGCGGCATGAAGCGCCGCGTGATGATCGCCAAGGCGCTGAGCCACGAGCCGACGATCCTGTTCCTGGACGAGCCCACCGCCGGCGTCGATGTCGAGCTGCGCCGCGACATGTGGGAGATGGTCCGCGCCCTGCGCCAGAGCGGCGTCACCATCATCCTGACCACCCACTACATCGAGGAGGCCGAGGAGATGGCCGACCGGATCGGGGTGATCAACAAGGGCGAGATCATCCTGGTCGAGGACAAGACCGTCCTGATGCGCAAGCTCGGTAAGAAGCAGCTGACCGTGCACCTGAAGGAGCCGCTGGCGACCTTGCCGGTCGGCCTCGCCGATCCGCACCTGGCCCTGGCCAATGACGGCGCCGACCTCGTCTACACCTTCGACGCCCAGGCCGAGGACACCGGCATCGCCGACCTGCTCAAGCGCCTGTCCGAGCAGGGCGTGGAGTTCAAGGACCTGAAGACCGACCAAAGCTCGCTGGAAGACATCTTCGTCAGCCTGGTGAGGGCGCCGCAATGAACCTGTTCGCGATCAAGGCCATCTACAAATTCGAGATGGCGCGGTGGTTCCGCACCTTGGCCCAGAGCGTGATCTCGCCGGTGCTGTCGACCAGCCTCTATTTCGTGGTGTTCGGCTCGGCGATCGGCTCGCGCATGCAGGCCATCGACGGCGTCAGCTACGGCGCCTTCATCGTGCCGGGCCTGATCATGCTGTCGCTGCTCAGCGAGAGCATCTCCAACGCCTCGTTCGGCATCTACATGCCCAAGTGGGCCGGCACGATCTACGAGCTGCTGTCGGCGCCGGTGGCCTGGTTCGAGGCCGTGGCGGGGTATGTCGGAGCCGCGGCGACCAAGTCGATCTGCCTCGGTTTGCTGATCCTCGCCACGGCGCGGATTTTCGTGCCGTTCGAGATCGCCCATCCGTTCGTGATGCTGCTGTTCCTGGTGCTGACGTCGGTGACCTTCAGCCTGTTCGGCTTCATCATCGGCGTCTGGGCCGACGACTTCCAGAAGCTGCAGATCGTGCCGCTGCTGATCGTCACGCCGCTGACCTTCCTGGGCGGCAGTTTCTACTCGATCAAGATGCTGCCGCCGATCTGGCAGAAGATCACCCTGTTCAACCCGGTGGTCTATCTGATCAGCGGCTTCCGCTGGGCCTTCTACGGCCAGTCGGACGTCGGCGTCGGGATCAGCCTGGGCATGACCGCGGTGTTCCTGGCGGTGTGTCTCAGCGCCGTCTGGTGGATCTTCCGCACCGGCTACCGCCTGAAGGTCTAGTCTTCGTCTTCGTCTTCGGCGTCCTCGGCCTCGACCGGGGACGCCGCCTTCAGCCCCTTCAGCCCGCCCGCCTTGGCGCCCTTGGCGACCAGGGCGGTCTCGGCCCGGCGGATCATGGCGCGCTCGCCGTTGAAGGCAGTCAGCGTCAGGCAAGCGTCGAAGAAGCCGGCGCCCGCGCGGGTGTCGATCTCGGGCTGCTGGACAACCAGGTGCAGGTCGCGGGCGCGCAGCTTCAGCACCGCGTCCATCACCGCGACGAGATC
>JAYRLX010000380.1:0-3951 GCA_041905125.1 Caulobacter sp.
GAACGGTCCGACGCCGCGCACGGCCTTGGTCAGTTCGGTGGCGTTGGCGTAGCCGTCCTCGCGCGGGACGTAGACGCCGCCGATGCCGCCCTCGCCCGGCGGCGGGTCGCCGCGCAGCGAAACGATGTGGCGGACACCGATGTCCCAGTAGTCGCGGATCACCTCGTCGACCTCGGCGCGCGAGGCGCCGACGCAGGTCAGGTGGGCGGCGGGCTTCAGGCTGGTCTCGTCCAGGATGCGCTTGACCGTCCGGTGCGTGCGCTCGCGGGTCGAGCCGCCGGCCCCATAGGTCACCGAGACGAAGGCCGGGTCCAGCGGCGCCAAGCGGGTGATCGCCTGCCACAGGCTCTCTTCCATCTGCGGCGTCTTGGGCGGGAAGAACTCGAACGAGACGCGCGGACGATAGGTCCGCTCGCCAGCGCGGGCGACAGGACCGATCACGCGGTGGGTGGGCGGAAGGGTCATGCGGCGGTCCTTTCGGCGGCGACGCTCAGGGGACGACGCGCGGTCCAGATCTTGACGGTCAGCCCCTCGCCCGTGGAGGGCGGCAGGGCGATGTTGCTTTCCAGCTGAAGGCCGGCGGCCCGCAGCCAGGGCGTGATCTCGCTGTCGTCGAAGCCCAGGCGACGGTGCTGGTGCACCTCGCGCAGGAACTCGTGATCGTGCGGGGCGAAATCGGCGATCAGCAGCAGGCCGCCCGGCGCGACCAGACGCGCGGCCTCGGCCACGGCGTTGGCGGGGTCGGACAGGTAGTGCAGCACCTGGTGGACGGTGACGAGGTCGGCGCAGCCGCCCGGCAGGCCGGTGCGGAAGATGTCGCCATGGCGCAGTTCGCAGCTGGCGAGGCCGGCCTTGGTGACCTCGTCGCGGGCGATGTTCAGCATCTGCTGCGACAGATCCAGGCCCAGGGCGTTGCTGGCCCGCTTGCCTAGCAAGGTCAGCATGCGACCGGCGCCGGCGCCGAGGTCGACCATCTCGTCGAACGGCCCCTCCCCGGTCGCGCGCAGGATCGCGGCCTCGACCTCGGCCTCGTCGACGTACAGCGAACGGATCTCGTTCCAGCGCGCGGCGTTGCGGGCGAAATAGGCCTGGGCGTCCATCGAGCGCTCGGCGCGCACGGCGGCCAGCTTGTCGGCGTCCAGGCGGATGACGGGATCGGCGTCGTCGATCAGGTCCAGCGCCTGCTCGACCAGGAACCGGCCGGCGGACTTGGCGGCCAGGCGATAGAACACCCAGGCGCCGTCCGGGAAGCGCTCGACCAGGCCCGCCTCGGCCAGCAGCTTCAGATGCCGCGACACGCGCGGCTGGCTTTGGTCGAGGATGCGGCACAGCTCCAGCACCGACAGCTCCTCGGCCGCCAGCAGCGCCAGGAGCCGCAGACGTGTGGACTCGCCGGCGGCGCGCAGAACTTCGACGACCTGTTCGGCGGTAAGCTTCATGAGGACATAAAGATATCTTTATGTCCGTTTTGGCAAGAGGAATTTATGCCTCGGGCTCGGCCTTGGCGGCCTCCCAAAGCTCGATTTTCACCCCCGCCGGGTCCATTAGCCAGGCGAAGCGTCCATAGCCTTCGTCCTGCCGGCCCAGGGGTTCGACGCCCTCGGCGGCGGCGCGGGCCAGGACGCCATCGATATCATCGACGATGAAATTGATCATGAACGGCGCCGCCGACGGCGCGAAATAGTCGGTGTCGGCGGCGAACGGCGACCAGGTCGCCTGGCTGCCCTTGGGCGGCTCGAAGATCGCGCCGCCCCAGTCGTGGACCTCGAACCCCAGCACCCGCGCGTACCAGTCGCGCAGCGCCTTCGGATCCTCGGCCTTGAAGAAGAACCCACCCAGTCCCAGAACCTTGGCCATGCCCGCCGCTCCAAAAGACCGCGCCGCTCCACAAAACCCGTAGCCTGACGCGCGCTCGCTCGATCTGGCGACACCTTAGCAAGGTCGCCGGCGACGGGATCAAGCCCCGGTGGAGCCCCTCACCACGTCCGACTGCGTTTCTCACCCTTTTGGGCGAGCCGATCTAGGCCGCCACCGGCGTCGCCAGCGGCTCGCCATGGAAATAGCGGCGCAGGTTCTCCAGGGTCAGGTTGACCATGGCCGGAATGCTGTCCAGCGTCGCGCCCGCCGTATGCGGAGTCAGCACCACATGCGGGACCCCCTCCCAGCGCGCGGCCGGCGTCGGCTCCTGCTCGAAGACGTCCAAGGCGGCCATGCCCAGCGCGCCCGACTTGAGGGCGGCGATCAAGGCCTCCTCGTCGATCAACGAGCCGCGCGCGACATTGACGATCAGGCCCTGCGGACCGACCGCCTCGATCACCGCGCGGTCGATCATGTGGCGGTTCTGCGCGTCGGGCCGGGCGCAGACGACCAGAACGTCGCTCTCGCGCGCCAGGGCCATCAGAGTGTCGGCGCGCGGATAGTCGCTGTCCTTGGGGCGCGGCCCCCACCAGGCGATCTTCATCTCGAAGGCTGACAGGCGGCTGGCCACGGCTTCGCCGATATGGCCAAGGCCGACAATCCCCGCCTTGCGGCCTCGCAGGCCGTGGCGCGGCGCCATGCGTTCGGCGTGGGTCCAGTGACCGGCGCGCAGCCTCTGGTCGCCCTCGACGATCCCGCGCCAGGCGGCCAGCACCAGACCCACCGCGTGGTCGGCGACATCGGCCGCGTTGAGGCCGGTGGAGTGGGTCACGGCGATGCCGTGCGCCTTGCACCATGGCACGTCGATGCCGTCATAGCCGACGCTGACACAGGCGATCAGGCCCAGTTGCGGCATCTCCGAGAGCATGTCGCGCCCCAGCGCCATCTCCCCCGCATGCACGATCGCCTTGATGCTGCGGCCAGGTCCCTCGAGGAAGGCGAGCCGGTCCGGGTAGTCCCACAGGCGATGCACCTGGTATGCGCCCTCGAGCAGCGGCTGCAGAGGCAGCAGCATCTCGTGCGAGATCAGGACGTGCGGCTTCTCGACGGGGGTTTGCGACATGCGGGCCTCCATGGGCGGCCATGAACCTGGCCGACTTGTTCAAGGACCAAGCTACTCCACGTGGAGCGCTTAGCCAGAGCTAAGCGGCGAAGAGAGAGCCCGCCACCGCAAGGCCGATCACGACCTGGTGACGATCCGTGTCGCCGCCGCCGGACGGCCAAGCTGTGAACAACCCAGCCCCCGGAACGTTCCTGGCAAGACGCCACACGGCGTCCCAGGCCCGGAGAAACCACGATGTTGACCAAGACGCTCGCCGCGACTGCGGCGCTCTCGATGCTGGTCGGCGGCGGCGCGGCCCTCGCCCAGTCGAAATCTTCCGTCACCGCCGGCCCCAAGCAGCCGATCCCCTACTCGCAGCTCAACGCCTATATGAAGGCCTCGCCGAAGGTCCGCGCCAGCAAGGACTGGTGGGCCGGCTCGTCGACCGCCGCCACCGGCATGTCCACCGACACCTCGGCCACCGCGCCGGGCGCCAGCACGATGAGCGGCTCGTCGACGGACTCGTCGATGGGGTCGTCCTCCATGGGCTCCATGGGCTCGTCGAACTCGACCGACACGGCGGTGAACCCGCCGACCTCGGGCTCGTCCAACATGCCCTCGACTCCGCCGACCGACGGCGGCGTGCAGCCCAACGGCTCGACCCTGCCGAACCCGGCGACGGCCACCGACCCGATGGGCTCGTCGACGGCCACCCCGCCCCAGCCGAAGTAGGCCTGAACTTCCGGGACGGCCCAGCGCCGTCCCGGCGTCAGGCGCCGCCGAAGATGAAGTCGGCCTTGTAGTAGCCTTTGGCGGGATCGAGGATATCGACCGCGAATGGCGCCGAACCGTCGGCGAGGTCCGTCAGCCAGGCGTCGTTGGACCGGACCATCACGCCCACATCGGCCTTCTGCGCCTCGGCCAGAAGCCATCCCACCATCGCCGCCTTGGTTCCGACGCCATTGGGACCATCGCCGCCGTAATAGGCGAAG
>JAYRLX010000381.1:0-3945 GCA_041905125.1 Caulobacter sp.
CGAGGTTGCGAGCGCCCAGGACAGGATCGTCGGCGCAAACAGAGGGGGATATGATGAAGGCTCATCTTCTTCGGGCCAGCGCGCTGGCTGGCGCAGCCGGTCTGCTGATCGTCGGCCAAGCGGCCGCGCAGACGACGCAGGCGCAAGGCGCTGGCGACGACGCCGTGGAAGCGCTGGTGATCACCGGCTCCCGCATCCCCCGCGTCGCGACCGAGGGCCCCGCCCCGGTCACCGTGATCACTAGCGACAGCATCAGAGCCTCGGGCTTCAACAGCGTCCCGGACGTGATGCGCTCTCTGACCCAGAATGGCGGCGAGACGCAGACTCAGCAATCGTCCAGCGGCATGGACTGGACCCCCGGCGCCCAGCAGGTCGACCTGCGCGGCCTGGGCCCCAACCACACGCTGGTCCTGGTGAACGGCCGCCGCATCGCCGATTTCCCCCTGCCCTACAATGGCAAGAGCGCCTTCACCGACACCTCGTCGATCCCGCTGGGCATGATCGACCGAATCGAGGTGCTGAGCGGCAGCGCCTCGGCCGTCTACGGTTCTGACGCCATCTCGGGTGTCGTGAACTTCAACCTGAAGAAAAAGGTGGACGGCACGACCGTCGACGCGACGTTCGGCGGATACGAGCACGGCGGCGGCGCCAGCCAGCGGGTCAATGTCTCGACGGGTTATTCCCAGGGCGACTTCGATCTCGTGGTCGGCGGCGAATTCGTCAACCAGAAGCCCATCTGGGCCTATCAGCGGGACATCCAGGACAGCACCAAGGACAGCCCCAGTCGCCGTACGGCGATCGCGCGGCGAGACTTCCTGCGGATCGACCCTTCTGAAGACGTCTATGTCGACCCCGGCGCGAACGCCTGCAAGGCGTTGTCGAAGCTGAACGACGGCTCGATCGAATACGCCAGCCGCCCTGGCTGGGGCCCGGACGGCGACCCGGGCTTCTATTGCGGCAGCTACAGCTCGATCGGCTACGGCACGATCGTCAGCGAACGCAAGAGCGCCAACGTCGTCGCCTCGCTGCATTACGCCCCGCGCGACACCTTGTCGTTCTTCGCCGATATCTCGGCCGGCTATAGCCGCACGCGCCAGTTCCAGGACGTGCTGAACTGGGAATATCAAGACGCCAATGGCAGCGAAGACGGGATCTTCTACAACAAGTTCAGCGGCGGGCTAGACGAGTGGCACCGGAACTTCACGCCCGAGGAGATGGGCGGGCTGAACAAGGGCTATATCAAGAACGTCTCTCGCACCTTCAGCATCACGCCGGGCGTGAAGGGCTCGCTGGGCGGCGGCTGGGACTACGAGGCCTTCTACAACTTCAGCCAGCACCGCTCGTCGATCAGCTGGCCCAAGGTCGTCGCCTCGAAGGCCAACGCCTTCTTCCTAGGCCCTCAGCTCGGCGTCGACGCCGATAGTGGCTATGCGATCTTCAACGCCGATCCGGCGCGACTCTATAAGCCGCTGACCACCGCCGAATACGAATCCATCACCGCTCGAACGACCTACAAGCCGGTTGCGCGGCAGCAAGGCGTGTCGTTCCAGATCAACCAGGCGGAGCTGTTCCGCCTGCCCGCGGGCCCGGTGGGCTTCGCCGCGGTCGCCGAGTACGGCCATCAGTCCTACAAGCTGGGCCTCGATCCTCTGGCCACCGTCAACTACTACTATCACCTCCGCGACGCCGACGGGTCCGGCTCCCGCGACCACTGGGGCGCCGGTTACGAGTTCCGCGCTCCGCTGCTGAGCACGGTCGAGCTCTCCACCGCCGGCCGCTACGACAGCTACAAGTACGACAGCAACACGATCGACAAGTTCACCTACAACGGCGGCGTCGAGTGGCGGCCGGCGAAGACACTCCTGCTGCGCGCCGCCTACGGCACGGGCTTCCGCGCCCCCGACCTGCACTACGTGTTCGCCAAGGAAGGCATCAGCCACCCCTCGGGCACCGACTATTATCGCTGCCGGACCGAGGAACCTGGCGAAGACATCGGCGACTGCTCGTATGCCGATGAAGGCCTGGTCAAGGTTCGCCTGGGCAATCTGAAACTGAAGCCCGAGACGTCGAAATCGTTCAATTACGGCGCGGTCTGGTCGCCGGTCCGTAACTTCGACATCTCGGTGGACTATTTCCGCGTCCAGTTGGACAACGCGGTGCTGGACATGAGCCTGGACAGCGTCCTGCGCCAGGAAGCCGACTGTCGGATCGGCAAGACCTCGGCGGGCACGGCCGTCAGTGTCGCCTCGCCGACCTGCGTCGACGCCCTGGCGCGCGTGAAGCGCAATCCGCTGACCGCCACGATCAATCCGGGCGCGATCAGTAGCGTGACCATCAACCCGATCAACGTGGCCACCGAGCGGACCACCGGCATCGACGTCGCCGCCCACTATCGCTGGCCGACTAGCGCGTTGGGCGTCTTCGACTTCAGCGTCACCCATACCTGGGTGCACAACCACACCAGTCGCCAATATCCAGAAGACCCGATCAAAAACCAGCTGGCCTACGACAGCGGCTATGACATCCCGCGCACCAAGACCAGCGCGTCGGTCAACTGGCGCTTGGGCGACCTCAGCGTCGGCCTGCACGGGCAGCGCATGGGCCGGGTTCCCAACTATAACGAGGACGGCTGGACCAAGGCGACCTATATGGTCAACGGCACGGTCCAGTACGAGATCAACGATCGAACCCGCGTCAGCCTCGCCGTGGACAACCTCCTCGACAAGGATCCGCCGCGCGACCCGACCTATTCGGGCTATCCGTACTATGACACCTCGTGGTTCTCGGCGACTGGCCGCAGCTACTACCTGCAGCTGACGCATAAGTTCGGCGGCGCCAGCGGCCTGTGAGGCAAGATCCGGAGCGGTCGGACTGACGACCGCTCCGCCCCTTCGCGCGGGAGGTCCGCATGACGCCGAAGCTGCTTCTGGCCATAGGCCTGGCCCTGTCCGCGTCGATGGCGCTGGCCGAGCCGAAGCCAGCGCCGCCCACGCCGCCAATCCCCACGGCCCAGGCCATCGACTATCCCGGCGTCATCGACCTCAAGGTCGACGTCAGCGACACGACGCGGAAGGTCTTCCGGGTCACCGAGACCATCCCCGTCACACCCGGCCCGCTGGTGCTCTCGCTGCCGAAGTGGATCCCGGGCGAGCATTCGCCCAGCGCCCAGATCGTGCTGATGAGCGGCTTCACGATCACGGCCGACGATGGCCAGCTCCTGCAATGGCGACGCGATCCGGTCGAGATGACCGCCTTTCACGTCGATGTTCCGACGGGCGTCCGATCTCTCACCGTCCGGCTGGAGCAGCCCACGGCCCAACCTGGCGGCCCGGTGCGAATCGCTGTCACGCCGAACCTGGTGCTGTTGAAGTGGACCGCCGTCGCCCTCTATCCCGCCGGCCATGAGGTGAGCCGCGTCCGTGTCCGGCCAAGCCTGACGATCCCCCAGGGTTGGAGCCTGACCACCGCTCTGGACGGCGCGGAGACGACCGGGGCGACAACGCGCTTTTCCGAGACCAGCTTCGAGACCCTGATGGACTCTCCCGTGTACGCCGGCCGCCACAAGGCCAGCTTCGACCTCGATCCCGGATCGCCGAGACCGGTCCGGCTGAGCGTCTTCGCCGACGCTCCCCAGGACCTGAAAGCGACCCCCGTCCAGATCGAAGTCCATCGACGGCTCATCCAGCAGGCCGACAAGCTGTTTGGCGGCGCGCGGAACTTCGATCACTACGATTTCCTGCTGAGCCTGAACCCGACCGTGGGCTATCTCGGCGCCGAGCACCAAAGATCCAGCGAGAACGGCTACAACACGGCGGGCTACTTCACGGCGTGGGACAGCGCGTTCAGCGGCCGTGACATCCTGGCCCACGAATATGTCCACGCGTGGAATGGCAAGCACCGGCGTCCGGCCGACCTTTGGACGCCGGACTACACCACGCCGATGCG
>JAYRLX010000016.1:0-23093 GCA_041905125.1 Caulobacter sp.
ATCCCGATGGTCACCGGCGGGCCGGCCCGCTACTTGCGGATCGCCGAGACCGGCGGACGCCTCGGCTTCATCACGCCGCTCAGCCACAATTTCTGCGACGCCTGCAACCGCGTGCGCCTGACCTGCACCGGCACGCTGCACACCTGCCTTGGCCGCGACGACGCCAGCGACCTGCGGGCCGTGCTGCGGTCGGGCGCCGACGAGGCTGGGCTGCGCCAGGCGATCTTCGCGGCCATCGGCGCCAAGCCCCAGGGGCACGACTTCCAGATCGCCGCCGCCCGCCCCGCCGTGACGCGGCACATGTCGACGACGGGAGGCTAGGCATGGCGCGGGTGCTGCTGTTCGGACGCCTGGCTGATCAGGCCGGCTGGCGCGATCGGCGGATCGAGGCTGGCGATCTTTCCGCCCTGCGCGCGGCGCTCGCCGCCGAGGACGCGGCCCTGGGCGAGGCCCTCGCCGCGCCGGGGGTCCAGGTCGCCGTCGACAAGGTCCTGGTCCGGGGCGAGGCGGCGCTGGCCGCCGCGACCGAGGTCGCCTTCCTGCCGCCGATGAGCGGCGGATGACGGTCGCCCTGACCGACCAGCCGTTCGAGCCGGGCGCCCTGGTCACGGCCTTCTGCGCCGACCGCGCCGAGACCGGCGCCGTGGCGACCTTCGTCGGCCTGGCCCGCGCCGAGCGGGGCGCCGCCGTTGCCCTGGAGCTTGAGGCCTATCCCGGCTTCACCGAGGCGGCGATCGGCGAGATCGCCGACCAGGCGACGGCGCGGTTCCAGCTCCAGGATGTGCAGATCGTTCATCGCATCGGCCGGATCGCGCCGGGCGAGGCCATTGTCTTTGTCGCCGCCGCCGCCGCGCACCGTCGCGAGGCGTTCGAAGCTTGCGACTTCCTGATGGACTATCTGAAGAGCCGGGCGCCTTTCTGGAAGAAGGAGCACGGCCCGGACGGCGCGCGCTGGATCGAGCCGACGGACCGCGATAGGACCGACGCTCAACGCTGGGATTGAACGGAGAAACGGATGTCGGACGCGGGGCTGAAGCCGGGCGGCGGGATCAAGCCGGAGCTTCCGTTCAAGCCGGTGCGCGTGGCGGTGCTGACCGTCTCGGACACCCGCGACGAGGCGACCGACACCTCCGGCCAGATTCTGGTCGAACGCATTCAGGCCGCGGGCCATGAGCTGGCCGGACGCATCGTCGTGCGCGACGACATCGAGAAAATCCGCGCTCAGGTCCGCGACTGGATCGCCAGCAAGAGCGTCGACGCCATCGTCACCACCGGCGGCACCGGCCTGACGGGCCGTGACGTGACGGTCGAGGCGCTGGAGCCGCTGTTCGACAAGAAGATCGACGGCTTCTCGGTGGTCTTCCACCTGGTGTCCTACGCCTCGGTCGGACTCTCCACCCTGCAGTCGCGCGCCACCGCCGGGCTGATCGACGGCGTCTTCGTCTTCTGCCTGCCGGGCAGCAACGGCGCGGTGAAGGACGGCTGGGACAAGGTCATTTCCGCGCAGTTGGACAGCCGCCACAAGCCTTGCAACATGGTCGAGCTGATGCCTCGCCTGCTCGAAAAATGAGGCTGCTGGAGCTATGAGCAAGCTGACCCACATCGACGACCAGGGCCGGGCCCGCATGGTCGACGTCTCCGACAAGCCCGCGACGGCGCGCGAGGCGGTCGCCGCGGGGTTCGTGCGGATGAGCCCCGAGACCCTGGCGCTGGCGGTGTCCGGCTCGGGCCGCAAGGGCGACGTCCGCGCCGTGGCCGAGCTGGCGGGCGTCATGGCGGCCAAGAAGACCTCCGACCTGATCCCGCTGTGCCATCCGCTGGCGCTGTCGAAGGTGGAGGTTTCGGTCGAGCCGGCCGAGGGCGGCCTCGCCGTCACCGCCCGGGTCAAGACCGCCGGACCCACCGGGGTGGAGATGGAGGCCCTGACGGCGGCCTCGATCGCCTGCCTGACGATCTACGACATGCTGAAGGCCGCCGAGAAGGGCATGGTCATCGAAGCCGTGCGCCTGCTGGAGAAAACGGGCGGCAAGTCGGGCGACTGGTCGGTAGAATAGTCGGTCCCTAAGCCGCCGCCGCGCTCCGCGCCTCGGCGCTGATGCGCAGCTCGCTCATGCGCTGGGCCAGGCGGGTGGCTTCCTGGGCCAGGGCGTGGCTGGCGGCGGTGGTCTGCTCGACCATGGCCGCGTTCTGCTGGGTGACCTGATCCATCTGGGCCACGGCGCCATTGACCTCGACCAGGCCGCGAGCCTGCTCGGCGGCCGAAGCGGCCATGTCGCGCACCAGGCCGTCGATCTGCTGCACCTCGGCGGCGATGGCGCGCAGCACCTCGCCGGTGCGGCCGACCTGCTGGACGCCATGGTCGACCTCGGCCGAGCTGGTGTCGATCAGGTCCTTGATCTCCTTGGCGGCGTCGGCGGAGCGCTGGGCCAGCGCCCGGACTTCCTGGGCGACGACCGCGAAGCCGCGACCGGCTTCGCCCGCCCGGGCCGCCTCGACCCCGGCGTTCAGCGCCAGGAGGTTGGTCTGGAAGGCGATCTCGTCGATCACGCCGATGATCTTGCCGATCTGGGAAGAGGACTTCTCGATCGCCTCCATGGCCCCGACGGCCCGGTCGACGATGTCGCCGCTGGCGCTGGCGGCCTCGCGGGCCCGCTCGACCACCGAGCGCGTACGGCCGGTCGTCTCGGCGGTCTGGCGCACCTTGGCGGTAATCTGGTCCAGCGCGGCGGCGGTTTCTTCCAGGCTGGCGGCCTGCTGTTCCGTGCGGCGGGCCAGGTCGTCGGCGGCCGAGGTGATCTCGCGCGAGCCGCCGTGGATCATGTTGGTGGCCTCGAGCGAGGCGGCGATGACGGCCGACAGCTTCTCGACGGCGGCGTTGAAGTCGACGCGCAGCCGCTCGTAGCCTTCCGGGAAGTGGCGGTCGATCCGATGCGACAGGTCGCCGTCCGACAGGTGATCCAGCGCTTCGGCCAGGCTGCTGACGACAGCCTTCTGCACGGCGTCGGCCTCGTCGCGGCGGCGCTCGGCTTCGCGGCGCTCGATTTCCAGCGCCTCGCGCACGTCGGCGGCCTCGAGGTCCTTCTGGCGCGCCTCGATGGTGTCGTGGAAGGCGCGCAGGGCGTGGGTCATCTCGCCGATCTCGTCGCGGCTCTTGATGACCGGCAGGACGACATTGACGTCGCCATTGGCCAGGGCGCGCAGGGCCTTGGTCACCGACGTCAGCGGCAGGATCAGGCCTTGGCGCGCCATGAAGATCAGCAGGCCGGCGAAGACGCCGGAGGCCAGGAGCAGGATCCCCATCAGCGCCTGCCCCATGACGCCCAGCGCCTTGGCTTCATCCGCGTCGTGCGTGGCGGCGGCTTCGATCTTCTGGGAGGCCGCCTCCATCTTGCCCTCGAGCGCCGAGAACTGGGTGGCGAAGCCGGGCAGGCTGGCCCGCGCGCCGGCCGGGTCGGTGTCGGCGATGGCGACGATGCTGTTGGCGGCGGCGATGTAGGCGGCCAGCGGCGCCTTCACTTCGGAAAGGGCCGCGCTCACCGCCGGGTCTTGCGCCAGCTGGCCGCCCTCGGCGATGTCCTGCTTGAAGGCGGCGGTGTGCTCGGCGAGGTCGGCGCGAACGGCCTTGAGGTCGACGCCCAGCGCCGGATCGCTGGACATGATGGCGCCCATGACATCGGCGCGCAGGGCGTCGTGCATCATGTCGGCGTGCATGTGCAGGCGCAGGATGCGGGCCGAGCCCTCGGCGCGAACCAGGGCCTGGTCGAGGCTGTGGGCCACCCAAAGGCCGGTTCCGGCCGTCGCGGCGCACAGCAGGGCCGCGCCCGCCGCCGCACCCATGACTTTCCGCCCGAGGGACGCCATGTCGATATCTCCGCCTTCGCTTGAACGCGGGGAGGATGCGGGATGATTTGGCTAACGGCGCTTAACCACGTCGTCCAACCGACAGTGGCATAGTGTCGCAACGATCTCGGAATAGGTGTCGTTCAGGCGACGAAGACTTGCCCGTCGCGAACCGCCACGGGCCACGGCGCCAGGGCTTGGTTCGGGCAAGGACCGGCGACGCAGGCGCCGTCCTCGATCTTGAACAGCGCCCCGTGGCCCGCGCACAGGATGTAGTCGTTCTCGCGCGTCAGATAGCGCCCCGCGAACCCCGCCAGCGGCCAGCCGGCGTGCGGACAGCTGTCCACATAGCCGATCAGGGCTTCGCCCTGGCGCACCACGAAACCGGCGAACAGGGCGTCGCCCTCGCGGAACCGGAAGCCCTTGGAGCCGGGCGAGGGGATCTCGTCCAGCGCGCAGAGCAGGGTTCCGGCCGCGGGTCGGGCGGGGTTGTCGGGATCGCCGCGCAAGGCGTCAGAGCGAGCCGATCGCCACGCGCCAGGGGCGGACCTCGACGCTTTCGAACACGCCGGCGGCGGTGAAGGGATCGTTGTCGGCCTGGGCCTGGGCGGCGGCCAGGTCCTCGGCCTCGACGATCAGCAGCGAGCCGATCGGATTGCCGTCGTCGCCCAGCAGCGCGCCGGCCAGCTTCAGGCCCTTGGACTGGTTCAGATAGTCGAGGTGGGTGGGACGCGTCGCCAGACGGGTGTCCAGCGCGCCGGGCTTGTCCTTGCAGAGGATGGCGAAGAGGGCCATGCGGCGATCCTTTTCCTAGAAGCCTTCGGATTTCAGGGGGCGGGCCAGCAGCGCCGCGATGGCGGCGTCGACGGCCAGCTCGCCGTCGAGGATGGCGGCGACCGCCTCGCAGATCGGGGTCTCGACGCCCAGCTTGCGGGCCAGGGCGCGGACGGCGGGCGCCGAGGCGACGCCTTCAGCCACCGACAGCTTGCCGGCCAGCGCCTGATCCAGGGTCAGGCCTTGGCCCAAGGCCAGGCCGACGCTCATGTTGCGCGACTGCGGGCTGGAGCAGGTCAAGACGAGATCGCCCAGGCCGCATAGGCCGTTCAGCGTCTCGGCGCGGGCGCCCAGGGCCACGGCGAAACGGGTCAGCTCGGCGAAGCCGCGGGTGATGACCGAGGCGTGAGCGCTGCGGCCCAGGCCCTTGCCCTCGACGACGCCGCAGGCGATGGCCAGGACGTTCTTCACCGCCCCGCCGGCCTCGGCCCCGATCATGTCGCCGGCGACATAGGGGCGGAAGGTCGGGGTGGCGATGGCGTGGGCGATGGCGCGGGCCAAGTCCTCGTCGTCGCAGGCCAGGGTGACGGCGGTCGGCAGACCTCGGGCCACCTCGCCGGCGAAGCTCGGGCCCGACAGCACCGCGATCGGCGCGCCGGGGATGGTCTCGGCGGCGACCTCGGTCATCAGCTTCAGCGAGCCCTGCTCGACGCCCTTGGCGCAGAGCACCACCGGGACGTCCGGCTTCAGGTGCGGCGCCAGGGCCGCCAGGGCCGAGCGCAGGTGCTGGGCCGGCGCGACGGCCAGAATCAGGTCGCAGGCGGCGAGGGCGGCCATGTCCGGCGCGGCGCGGATCGCCGGCTCCAGGGCGACGCCCGGCAGGAACAGGGCGTTCTCGTGGGCGTCGTTGATCGAGGCGACCACCTCGGCCTCGCGGGCCTGCAGGGTGACCTGAAGGCCGGCGCGGGCGCAGACCTGAGCCAGGGCCGTGCCCCAGGCGCCGGCGCCGATGACGCCCGCATGGTGGAAGGTCATGCCTTGGCTCCCTTGCGGCCGTAAGCGTTGGCGGGATTGGCGAGCGCGGCGGCCTCGTCCAGCGGCCAGCGCGGACGGGCGACGGCGTCGAGGTCGTCGGAAATCCCCAGCGCCAGCCGTTCGGCGCCGGCCAGGGCGATCATCGCCGCGTTGTCGGTGCAATAGGCCAGGGGCGGGGCGGCGAAGCTGAAGCCGTTCTTCTCGCAATTGGCCAGCAGGGCCGCGCGCACCGCGCCGTTGGCGGCCACCCCGCCGGCGACGACGAAGCGCAGGTCGTCCGCCCCGTGGGCCTCCTTATAGAGCTTCATCGCCCGATCGACCCGTTCGGAGAGCTGACGCGCGATGGCGGCCTGGACGCCGGCGGCCAGGTCGCGGCGCTCGTCGTCGGTGGTCAGGGTCTCGGCGATCCGCGCGGCGGCGGTCTTCAGGCCCGAGAACGAGAAGTCGCAATCCTTGCGGCCCAGCAGGGCGCGCGGCAGCGGATAGCGGTCCGGGTTTCCGCCGACGGCCAGCTTCTCCAGCGCCGGACCGCCCGGATAGGGCAGGCCCAGGCTCTTGCCGATCTTGTCGAAGGCCTCGCCGGCGGCGTCGTCGATCGTGGTGCCCAGGCGCTTGCAGGCGCCCACTCCCGCGACTTCCAGGAGCTGGCAGTGCCCGCCGGAGACCAGCAGCAGCAGGAACGGATAGCCGACGTCCGCGCCCAAGCGGGCGGAGACCGCATGGCCTTCGAGATGGTTCACCGCCACCAGCGGTACGTCCCGCGCCAGCGACACCGCCTTGCCGAAAGCCAGGCCGACCATGACCCCGCCGACCAGGCCCGGGCCCGCCGTGGCCGCGACGCCGTCGAGGTCCTCGAACTCGAGGCCAGCCTTCCGGATCGCCTCGGCCGCGATGGCGTCGATCGACTCGACGTGGGCGCGGGCGGCCAGTTCGGGCACGACCCCGCCGAACGGCGCGTGCTGTTCGAACTGGGTGCCGATGATCGAGGACAGCACCTCGACCGTCCCATCCTCGGCCCGGCGCACGACCGAGGCCGCGGTCTCGTCGCAGCTGGTCTCCAGGCCAAGGATGGTGAGGCTCGAGGGCTTAAGGGCGGTCATCTGGTTGCGGGGCTTTCGCCGCTCCTGTAGCAGCGAGGATGAATTTCGCATCCGCAGGTAACGTTCCGACCGTGTCCCGGCAACCTCCCATCCGCATCGGCGCGCGCGGCTCCAAGCTCTCGCTGGCGCAATCTGGACTGATGCAGGCCCGCATCGCCGCCGCTCTGGGCGCGCCGGCCGGCGCTTCGAAGGAAGAGATCGAGGCCGTCGCGCCGCTGATCCCGATCGTCACCAGTGGCGACCGCATCCAGGATCGCCGCCTGATGGAGATCGGCGGCAAGGGCCTCTTCACCAAGGAAATCGAGGAAGCCCTGCTGGACGGCCGCATCGACTGCGCCGTGCACTCGCTGAAGGACATGCCGGCCGAGCTGCCGCCGGGCCTGGTCCTGGCCGCGACGCCCGAGCGGGAAGATCCTCGCGACGCCTTCATCAGCCACATCTGCGAGCGGCTGGAGAATCTGCCCAAGGGCGCGCGTCTCGGCACCGCCTCGCTGCGCCGCCAGGCCCAGGCGCTGCATGTGCGGCCTGATCTCGAGATCGTCATGCTGCGCGGCAATGTCGACACGCGTCTGGCCAAGCTGGAGCGCGGCGAGGCCGACGCCATCCTGCTGGCCCAGTCGGGCCTGAACCGCCTGGGTCTGGGCCACCTGACCAAGAGCTGGATCGACCCCGACGCCTGCCCGCCGGCCCCTGGCCAGGGCGCCCTCGTCATCGAGACCCGGGCCGAGGATGTCGGCGCGCCGTGGCTGGACGCGATCCGCTGCCGTCCGACCACGATCGCGGTCGCCGCCGAGCGCGGCGCGCTGCTGGCCCTGGAAGGCTCGTGCCGCACCGCCATCGGCGCCCGCGCCACCCTGGACGGCGCGCGCCTGTCGATGATTGTCGAGGCCCTGACCCCGAACGGCGCCCAGCGCTTCCGTCGCCATGGCGAGATCATCCTGTCGGGCGCCGACGACGCCGGCGAGGCCCTGGCGTTGGGCCTGAAGCTGGGCGGCGAGGTCCGCGCCGAGGGCGGCGACGCCATCCTGCTGCCGGAATAGGGCATGGAGACGGGCGCGCCGGTCTGGATCACCCGCGCCCGGCCCGGCGCCGAGGCGACCGCCGCCAAGGTCGGGGCCCTGGGCCTCACGCCGGTCGTCGATCCGCTGCTGGAGGTCGCGCCGATCGCGGCGTCGATCGATCTGGCGGGCGTGGCGGCCCTGGCCTTCACCAGCGTCAACGGCGTCCAGGCCTTCTCGGCGCTTTGCGATGCGCGATCGTCGCCCGTCTTCGCCGTGGGTCGCGCCACGGCCTCGGCGGCGCGCGAGGCAGGCTTCGCCCAGGTCGCCAGCGCGGACGGCGATGTCGATGACCTGGCCCGCCTGATCGCCGCCGCCTCGCCGGGCCCGATCCTCTGGGCGGGCGCGCGGGAGCCGGCGGGCGATCTGGTCGCGGCGTTGAACCAGGCCGGCGTCGCCGCGCGCGGCGTGGCGGGCTATGAGACGGTCGAGCGCGCGCCGTCCGACGCGACCTTGGCCCTGCTGGACCGGCCCCTGACCGTGCTGCTGCACTCGCCTCGCGCGGCGCGCGGCCTGGCTGAAATCCTCAGGCGCCGACCCGCCCCCGCCTTGCGGGCGCTCTGCCTTTCCAAAGCGGTCGCCGCGCCGTTGGAGGCGCTGCTCGAACCCGGCTCTGTGGCCTGCGCGCCGCGCCCGGACGAAACCGCGCTGCTGTCCCTGCTGACAGCTTAAGCGCAAAGTTGCGCGGCGCGGCGGCGTGGGGCACGAATGGCGTATGAACGCCGCACCCGATCCCGCTGAAATCGTCGCCCCCAGCGATCCGGCGCTGTACGCGCGCAAGAGGGTGATGGGCCCCAGCGTGTGGGTCTGGCTGTTCCTCTGCCTGCTTTGCGCGGTCCTGGGCGCGGGCGTCGCGTGGTTCGGACCCACCCTGTTCCCGGCCAAGGCCTCGCCGACGGCGCCGATCTTGGCCGCGCCCAGCCCCAAGCCGATCGCCGAGCGCCTCGCGCCCGCCCCCGTTCCCACCGTTGAGGCCAGCGGCGCCGCGCCCGTCGCGCCCGCTGCCGACGTGGAGCGCCTGGACGGCCGGGTCACCGCCCTGGAGACGACCCAGAAGAGCGTCGCGGACGCCGCCGCCGCCGCCCTGGCGGTCTCGACCATGGCCGAGGCGGCCAACAGTTCGCGGCCCTTCCCGGAAGAGCTCGCCGGCCTTCAACGCGTCCTGCCCGGTTCGCCCAGCCTGCGGGCCCTGGAGCCGCTGGCGCGCCTGGGCGCGCCCACGCGCGCCGGCCTCGCCGTCCAGTTCGGCAATCTGGCGGGCCGCGCCGCCAGCGCCGCGCGCAATCCTGGCGCCGACGCCGACCTCTTCGCGCGCATCCGCTACGCGCTGTCCAGCATCGTCTCGATTCGCCACGTCGGCTCGATCAAGGGGTCGACGCCGGATGCGATCCTCGCCCGCGCCCAGGTCCTGCTGGACGAGGGCGATATCGAGGGCGCGGTGGCGGCGCTGGAAGCGCTGCCAGATCCGGCCCGCGAGGTGTTGGCCCCCTGGTTCGCCGCCGCCAACCGCCGCATCGAGATCGACCGCCACGTGGCCTCGGTCCGCGCCGACGCCCTGGCGGCTCTGGCTCGCATCACGCAGGCCGCCCCATGACCCGCGTCGTCTTCGCCCTTTTCTTGGTGGCCGCCGTGGCGGTCAGCGTGCTGGCCCTGACCGGCGAGCCCGGCCGCGCCTCGCTGGAATGGATGGGCTGGCGAATCGAGATGACGGCCGCCGCCGCCGCTCTGCTGACCCTATTCTCGGCCCTGCTGTTCACCGTGCTGTGGCGCGGCGTGATCTGGATCGTCGAGGCCCCGCGCCGCGCCGCCCGGGCCCGGGCCGAGGCCAAGCGCAAGCAGGCCATCGAGGCCCTCACCCGCGGTTTCCTCGCGGTCGCGGCCGGCGACGGCTCCGAGGCCCGGCGCCTCGCCCAGAAGTCCGCCGAACTGGCCGAGGACGCGCCCGGCCTGGTCCGCGTCCTGGCCGCCCAGGCCGCCGAGACGGCCGGGGATCGCGGCGCGGCCGCCAGCGCCTACAACGCCATGCTGGGTTTCCCCGAGATGCGTCTGGCCGGCCTGCGCGGCCTGATGCAGGCGGCTCAGGCCGACGGCGACCGGCAGGCGGCGCTCCGCTACGCCGAGACCGCCTACGGCCTGGCCCGCACCGCGCGCTGGGCCTGGCGCGCCCTGCTGGAGGCGCGGCTGGAGGTGGGCGACTGGGCCGCGGCCCTGCAGCTGGTCCAGGGCGCCCTGGAACGCAAGATCGTCTCCCCGGCCGTGGCCGAGCGCAGCCGCGCCGCCCTGCTGGCCGCCTCGGCCGCCAGCCTCGAGGACTCGCCGGACCCGAAGGTCCGCGCCCAGGCGCTCGACTTCGCCAACCAGTCGGTGAAGCTGAAGCCCGACTTCGCGCCGGGCGTGATCATGGCCGCCCGCCTGCTGGCCGACGACGGCAAGACGGCCAAGGCTGGCCAGCTGATCGAGACCGCCTGGAAGGCCCAGCCGCACCCGGCGCTGTGGCTGGCCTATCGCGACCTGAAGACCAACGAAACGCCCAAGGCCCGGGCCCAGCGGCTGGCCGCCCTGGCCGCCCTGCGTCCCGAGGTTCGCGAAAGCCTGATCCTGCGCGTCGAGGCGGCTCTGATCGGCGGCGACCCGATCGCCGCCCGCGCCGCGACCCGGCTCTTGGATCACGAGGCGCCGACCGCCCGGTTCGCGGGACTGATGGCCCGCGTCGCCGCCGCCAACGGCCAGCCCGACGAGGCCCGCGCCTGGATCGCGCGCGGGATCGACGCGCCGCGCGAGCCCGACTGGTCGGACCTCGACCCCGAAGGCCGCGCCTTCGCTTATCAGCGCGAGGACTGGGCGCGCCTGGCGGTCAGCTACGCCGAGACCGGCCAGCTGATCCATCCGCGCCACGAGCGCCGCGAGCGCACGATGAGCGACCTGCCCGAGATCCCGTCGGCCTACGTCGAATCGACGCCGTTCATTCGCGCGGCCGAGACCGGCGGCGCCTTGATGCCCATTCCGGACGATCCGGGCGTGTTCGACGCCCCGCCGCTTCCGGACCCGCCGGAACCGGCTCCCGCGCCCCGTCGCAATTCTAGTGCAAGACGGCGCTTGGCAAGCGGCTCGCGCCCCGCTAAATAGGCGCTCCCTCCGCTCCGGGATCGCTCCCGAAGCGTCCGTGGGCCGCCTTAGCTCAGCCGGTAGAGCGGCGCATTCGTAATGCGTAGGTCAGGTGTTCGAGTCACCTAGGCGGCACCACTTCTCTCCCTTCTTCGTGAAATTGCGCTGGCGGCGACGGGTTCGTCTCTGCGGCGAGGTCTGTTGTTGGCCCGGGCGTCTCGACGCTGGGCGCCTCGAACTCGCGCCGTACCGGGTCAGGCCGGAACCCGCGCCTTTGCGCGTTCGTTGCTGCGGGACCACGGAGGCCCTCATGTTTGATCCCGTCGACGACGAAACCGCCCTCGAGCAGGTGCTCGCCTTTCTCAGCGCGCCGCCAGCGGCCGGTACGGCGGACGACGCGCGGTTCGGGGCCCGGCTGCGCCAGGTCATCGCCGCGTCGATTCCAGCCGCCGAGGATGACGACGCCGAGGATGCGCCCCGACTTTCTCTGGACGACGATCTGCGGCGTCGCCTGGACGCGCTGGCGCGCCAGCGGACCGAGGGTCATCCGTTCGGGGACCATCCTGACGGCATCGGCCCGACCCTGGGCATGGACCTTGGCCTGTCTAAAGCGCGTCGCGATCCTTAGGTTGAGGGGTGGATTCGGCTCATCTGGAGCGGAAACTTGCCACTCATTTCAGGTTTGAAACGTAGGGCGCGACAATCTGTCCCGTTCCGGGATTTGGGTTGCGCGCCCGACTGATTTGGCGCGGCCATACCGATTTTCAGTACCAGCCATACCGCTGTAAAGGCTGACATAACCGCGGTCGCTGGAACAATTCAACCTGTATTTCGAAAGCACGTTTTGTCACAACTTCAGTCAAACAGTGTCGAGATTAATAAGATTCGGCGCTTGTGATGCGCGACCGTCGAAAGTAATACCGATTGTTTATTTGAATTATTCTTAGAGAAGGCCTGCGACAATCTGTCGTTGTCTGCAGCGATTTACCTTCTATTCAGAAATAAAGCCCGATCTCCATGCGCATCAGCTCGACATAACGAGCGGGGGATAGGCTGAATGTTGAACAAGACCAAGAGTGGCGCGATCGCGCTGATCATCGCGGCGTCCATGACGCCCCTGGCGGCGCACGCGGATGCGGCCAAGGATATCGTGATCGCGGGCCGCGCCCTGACGTTCCTTGAGAATGGTCCCACGGGCAAGGTCGTGATGGGCGTTGTCTTCGATCCGTCGAAGCCCGCCTCCGTGGCCGAAAAGAACGCCGTCATGGCCGCCATCGGCGGCGGCCTCAGCGCCGGCTCGGTGACGCTCACCGGCAAGCCGGTCGAAGCGGGCGACGCCGGGGCCCTCGGCGGCGTCGGCGCGCTCTATGTCACCACGGGCGCCAACGGCGCGGCCGTGGTCAGCGCCGCCAAGGGTAAGAAGATCATCACCATCGGCTCGGACGTGTCGTGCGCCACCAGCGGCGCCTGCGTCATGAGCGTGTCGGGCGATCCGAAAGTGGAAATCGTCGTGAGCCGCTCGGCGGCCGCGGCGGTCGGCGCGGTCTTCAAGGCCGCCTTCCGCATGATGATCCGTGAAGTCTGACCCTAGCGAACGAAAGAGACCCACCATGAAGACGACTCTCTTCGCCGGCGCTTCGGTCGGCCTGTGCCTGATGGCCTTCGCCGGCGCGGCCAACGCGCAATCCATCGACTACGGCGCGATGGAGCAGCTGTTCAACGAACCGGTCACCACCTCGGCCACCGGCTCGCCGCAGCGCTCCACCGAGGTGCCGGTCGACATGACCATCATCAGCGCCGCCGACATCAAGCGGTCGGGCGCCAATGACCTGCCCACGATCCTCAGCCGCGTCGCCGGCGTGGACGTGCTGAACTTCGCCGCCGGCCAGTCGGACGTCGGCATCCGCGGCTACAACCAGGCCCGCTCGCCGCGCCTGCTGGTCCTGATCAACGGCCGTCAGGTCTATCTGGACCACTTCGGCTACACCGACTGGGCCTCGCTGCCGATCCAGCTGAGCGAAATCCGCCAGATCGAAGTGGTGCGCGGCCCCAACAGCGCGATCTTCGGCTTCAACGCCGTGTCGGGCGTGGTCAACATCATCACCTTCAACCCGAAGTTCGACGACACCAACGTCATCGAGCTGAAGGCCGGCACGAACTCCAGCACCGCCGTCTCGATCGTGAAGACCCTGCGTCTGGGCGAGCGCCTGGCGGTCCGCCTGTCGGGCGGCGTCGACCATGAAGACGAGTGGAAGAACAACACCTCGGGTTCGGGCGTCGTCCTGGCCTCGCAGATCCACAATCCGTCGACCGCTCGCGCCAACTTCGACGCGGTGGCCCAACTGGCCGACAAGACCACCCTGCGGGTCGAAGGCTCGATGTCGAACGGTTCGAGCACCCAGGTGATCTCGACCTTCGCCTACGCCGTCCACCGCATTAAGACCAACTCGATGAAGGCCACGCTGAACAGCGAGACCAAGTTCGGTCTGGTGCAGGCTCAGGCCTATCGCAACGAGCTGGACGGCTCCACGCCCGGCCGTCGCTACATGAACGACATCACGGTCTACAGCCTGGAAGACCTGTTCAAGATCGGCGCGGCCCACACCGTCCGCCTCGGCGTCGAATACCGCGACAACCAGCTGGACACCGCCGGTTATGTCGGCGGCAAGGTCAGCTACACGGTGCTCGCGCCGTCGGCCATGTGGAACTGGGTGGTCAATCCGAAGCTGTCGGTGACCGCCGCCGTCCGCCTGGACAAGCTGAGCCTGAAGCGCACGGGTTCGTTCCCGGTCGGCGCCCCGCAGGCCAACAACGCCCTGTGGGACCGCGACATCACCGAGACCAGCGTCAATGTCGGCGCCGTCTACAAGGTCACCGACCACGACACCGTGCGCGCCACCTTCGCTCGCGGCGTCCAGGCGCCGACCCTGCTGGAACTGGGCGGCCTGCTGATCCCGCCGGCCACGCCGGCGCCGACCGGCGGCCTGATCAGCGGCAACCCGTTGCTGGATCCGGCGATCGTCACCAACTACGAGCTGGCCTATGACCGCAGCCTGCCGGCCCTGAAGGCCAAGGTCGGCGTCAAGGTGTTCGCTCAAGAGACCAAGGATGTGAAGGGCCAGTTCAGCGCCTCGCTGCTGGACATCGCGCCGACGGCCTCGACCTGGGCGACCTTCACCTACAAGAACGTCTCGGACTCGAAGATGAAGGGCGTCGAGCTGTCCGCCTCGGGCAAGCTGGACGGCGGCTTCCACTGGAACGCCGACACGACCTACACCGACGTGAAGGACACCCCGTTCACGACCGTCTCGACGATCGTGCTGCGTAAGGTGAACTTCGAGGCGACCTCGCCGAAGTACCGCAGCAACCTGGCCGCGGGCTGGGCGAACGACAAGTGGGCCGTCGACGGCTACGCCCACTTCGTCAGCAAGTTCAACTCGTACAACGGCAACAACCTGGAGCCGGTGAAGGGCTACACCGCCATCGGCGGCCGCGTCGCCTACACCCTCGCCAAGGGCACCGATATCGCCCTGAACGGTCAGAACCTGACCACCAGCCGCCAGTCGCAAGCCAAGGGCCCCAGCGGCCTGCAGGCCGAGCGCCGGGTGATGCTGTCGCTGACCAAGACCTGGTAAGCGTCCGCACGGACTGAAGAAGGGGGCTCCGCCGCGAGGCGGGGCCCTTTTCGCGTTTGGGCGTCAGTCGTCCCAGCCCTTGCGCTTCTTCTTCTTTCCCAGCGCGAAGATGCCGGGATAGGGCCCCTTGCCGGTGCGGTAGAGGCACCAGTCGTCGTCCTTCTTGCAGTCGCCGTCGAAGGCGGCCTTCTTGTCCGGATCGATCGCGGCGTACATCGGCGCCGTCAGGGCGCGCTTGCCGTCGGCCTCGGCGCAGGCGGCCTTCTCGTCGCGGGTCAGGGCCGCGACCTTTTCGTGGCGGCAGCCGAGACTGTCGCGCAGGCTCTTGCGCGTGGCGTCGCTTTCCTCGACCAGCTTCCGGGCGGTGAAGCCCGGCGGGGCGACGATCGCGGGCCCGCCGGCCGGTCCGGCGGCGGGCGCCGTCGGCGCGGCGACCGGGGGCAGAGCATGGTGTCGCGCGGCGGGGTGAGCGGCGGGCTCGGCGGGCGCTCTGGCGGCCGGAGGAGCGGGCGGCGCGGCGACCAGTTCGGCTTGGATGGTCGGCGGCTCGACGAGGTCCGGCATCCAGCGCGCGCCGGCGACCAGGGCCAGCAGCGCCAGGGCGTGGGCGGCCAGCACCGCGGCCCAGGCCGCCAGGGTGCGCCGCAACGCTCGCCGCGAGGGCTCTCGCCAGGTTCCGATGGCGATCGCCGTGCTCATGGTCTCTCCGGGCGCTGCGGCGCACCGTTTCGGTAGGCCGGCCATGCGGCGCAAGCGTGGCCATACGGGACAACAAAAAGGCCCGGCGTTTCCGCCGGGCCTTTCCGTGTTTCAGGCTTGAAGGCTCAGGCTCAGGCTTAGGCCGCGGCCTTCGCCTTGACGCCGAAGCGGCCGTAGAAGGTCTCGCCCTTTTCGGCCATTTCGCGCAGCAGGGCCGGCGGGGCGAACCGCTTGCCGTACTTTTGCGCCAGCTGGTCGCAGGTCTCGACGAAGGCCTTGGCGCCGACCGCGTCGATGAGGCTGATCGGGCCGCCGGTCCAGGGCGCGAAGCCCCAGCCCAGGATGGCGCCGACATCGGCTTCGCGCGGATCGGTGATGACGCCTTCCTCGAAGCAGCGGGCGGCTTCGACGGCCTGGCGGTACAGCAGCCGGGTGCGGATCTCCTGGATCAGCGCCTGGTCGGCCTCGGCGATCTTCACCGGCGCCAGCTCCGACAGGCCCTTCCACAGGGTCTTGGGGCCATTCTCCGGATAGTCGTAGAAGCCCTTGCCGTTCTTGCGGCCGAAGCGCTGCAGCTCGACCACCATCTTCTCGATGATCGGGGCGAACGGACGGTCCTCGAACTTGTCGCCGAGGTCCTTCTTGGTCTGCTGAGTGACCTTGTAGCCAAGGTCGAGCGCGACGTCGTCGTTCATCTCCAGCGGACCGCGCGGCATGCCGGTGGCGCGGCCGACGTTGTCGATGATGGCCGGGGCGATGCCGTCGGCCAGCATTTCCAGGCCTTCCTGCACGAAGGTGCCGAAGCAGCGCGAGGTGTAGAAGCCGCGGCTGTCGTTCACGACGATCGGGGTCTTCTTGATCTTCAGGACGTAGTCGATGGACTTAGCCAGGGCTTCCTGGCTGGTCTCCTCGCCCATGATGATCTCGACGAGGCCCATCTTGTCGACCGGCGAGAAGAAGTGGATGCCGATGAAGTTCTTCGGACGCACGCTGGCCTTCGACAGGCCGGTGATCGGCAGGGTCGAGGTGTTGGAGCCGAAGATCGCGGTCTCGGCCAGCTGGGCCTCGGCCTTCTTGGTGACGTCGGCCTTGATCTCGCGGTTCTCGAACACCGCCTCGATGACGAGGTCGCTGCCCTTCACGTGATCGTAGTCGGTGGTCGGGGTGATCAGGGCCAGGACCTTGTCGGCCTTCTCCTGGGTCATCTTCCCGCGCGACACGGCCTTCTTCAGCAGGCTTTCCGCGTACGACTTGCCCTTCTCGGCGGCTTCCTGGCTCTGGTCGATCAGGACCGTCTCGATGCCGGCCATGGCTTGGACGTAGGCGATGCCCGCGCCCATCATGCCGGCGCCCAGCACGGCGACCTTCTTGGCTTCCGACGGCGGGACATTGGCCGGACGGCCCGAACCCTTGCCCAGCTCCTGCAGCGACAGGAACAGGGTGCGGATCATGCCCTTGGCCTGAGGCGACATCATCGTCTTCAGGAAGTAGCGGGTCTCGATGCGGATGGCCGCGTCGAACGGCACCTGCGTGCCTTCATAGACCGCCTTCAGGATGTTCAGCTGGGCCGGATAGTTGCCATAGGTCTGCTTGCGCAGCATGGCGTTGCCCATGACGAAGACCTGGCTGCCGGTCGGGGTGTAGGGACCGCCGCCGGGCAGCTTGAAGTCCTTCTTGTCCCACGGCGCGACGGGGTCGCCCTTGGTCTTGACCCAGGTCTTGGCCGCTTCGACTTCCGAGCCCGGGGCGACCACTTCGTGGACGACCTTCAGGGCCAGGGCCTCCTGCGGCTTCATCGACTTGCCTTCCAGCAGGTACGGCGCGGCCGCCATGACGCCCATCAGGCGCGGCAGGCGCTGGGTGCCGCCGGCGCCCGGCAGCAGGCCGACCTTGGCTTCCGGCAGAGCCAGCTGGGTCTTCGGATTGTCGCCGACCACGCGGTAGTGGCAGGCCAGGCAGATCTCGAGACCACCGCCCATGGCCAGGCCGTTGATCGCCGCGGCGACCGGCTTGCCGCAGGTCTCCAGGCCGCGGAACGCCTTGTTGAGGGCGAAGCCGGCGTCGAACGCCGCCTTCAGGCCGGCTTCACCACCCGCCGAGCCGCCGCCCAGGCCGCCGGAGCCGCCCAGTTCGCCGAGGTCGGCGCCGGCGCAGAAGCCGCTGGCCTTGCCCGAGGTGATGACCGCGCCCTTGATGGCGTCGTCGGTCTTGATGCGCTCGACGATCTCGCCGATTTCCTTGATGACCGAAGCGGTCAGGGTGTTCATCGAACGGCCGGGCACGTCGAAGGTGACGAGGGCCACGCCGTCGGAATCGACCTCGATCTTGAAGTTTTCCATGTGACTAGTTCCTGATCGAGAGGGTTAGACGCGTTCGATGACCGTGGCGGTGCCCATGCCGGCGCCGACGCACAGGGTGATCAGGGCGGTTTCCTTGTCCGAGCGTTCCAGCTCGTCGACCATGGTGCCCAGGATCATCGCGCCGGTGGCGCCCAGCGGGTGGCCCATGGCGATGGCGCCGCCGTTCACGTTCATCTTGTCGTGCGGGATGTCGAGCGCCTGCATCATGCGCAGGACGACGGCGGCGAAGGCCTCATTCAGCTCGTAGAGGTCGATGTCCTTGACCTCCATGCCCAGCTTCTTGAGCAGCTTCTCGGTGACCAGCGACGGGCCGGTCAGCATGATCGACGGCTCGCTGCCGATCGAGGCCGCGCCCTTGATGCGCGCGCGGGCCTTCAGGCCCAGGGCCTCGCCCATTTCCTTGGTGCCGATCAGCACGCCGGCGGCGCCGTCGACGATGCCCGAGCTGTTGCCGGCGTGGTGGACGTGGTTGACCTTCTCGACCTGCGGGTAGCGCTGGGTCACGACGGCGTCGAAGGCCATCTCGCCCATGCCCGTGAACGACGGGTTCAGCGCGGCCAGGGTCTGCATGGTGGTCGAGCCGCGCACGGTCTCGTCATGATCCAGGATGGTCAGGCCCAGCTGGTCCTTCACCGGGATCACCGACTTCTTGAAGCGACCGTCGGCCCACGAGGCCGCGGCGCGCTTCTGGCTCTCGACGGCGTAGGCGTCGACGTCGTCGCGCGAGAAGCCGTAGAGCGAGGCGATCAGGTCGGCCGACACGCCCTGCGGGGCGAAGTAGGTCTTGAAGGCCGAGGACGGGTCGGTCGGCCAGGCGCCGCCGTCGCTGCCCATCGGCACGCGGCTCATGCTCTCGACGCCGCCGCCGATCGCCAGCTGGGCTTCGCCCGAGGCGACCTTGGCCGCGGCCATGTTCACGGCTTCCAGGCCCGAGGCGCAGAAGCGGTTGATCTGCACGCCGGCGACGCTCTCGGCGTAGTCGGCGGTCAGCACGGCGGTGCGGGCGATGTCGCTGCCCTGCTCGCCGACCGGGGCGACGCAGCCCAGCACGACGTCGTCGACCTTGCTGGTGTCCAGGTTGTTGCGGTCACGCAGGGCTTCCAGCACCTGGGTGGCCAGGGACAGCGAGGTGATCTCGTGCAGAGACCCGTCCTTCTTGCCCTTGCCGCGCGGCGTGCGCACGGCGTCGAAGATGTAAGCGTCAGCCATGGAATGGCTCCTTCCTGCGAAGCGTTGTTCGTGTCGTTTAGCGGCGCGCCGGTCCTGTGCGGCCAGGCGTCGTTATTGTTTCCAGTTGCCGATCGGGTACTTGCCGATCGGCTCGCACTTGAGGCCTCGGGCCGAGACCTTGGCGCGGTAGTAGAGGCGCGAGCCGAACTCGGGCGGCGGCAGTTCGCACGCCGTGAAGCCCGAAGTGGTCACCTCCAGCTTCCACTCGGCGATCTTGGAGCGCAGCAGGGTCTGGCAGATGTCCTGGCCGGCCGGCTGCAGCGGCAGCTTGAAGGCGCCGGGCTGCGGTGTCTTGCCGACCAGCGCGCCGGAGAAGGTGAGCGGGCGCGGGCTCTGGACCGCGCGCACGCAGACCACCGCCGAACGGGCGTCGTTCGCCGGGGGAGCGGCCGCTGGGCCCGCCAGCAGCGCGATCAGGGGAAGCGTGATCACAGCGTCCTCGCGATCAGCAGTTTCATGATCTCGTTGGTGCCGCCGTAGATGCGCTGGATGCGGCTGTCCTTGTACATGCGCGCGATCGGGTACTCGTTCATGAAGCCATAGCCTCCGAACAGCTGCAGGCAGCGGTCGACGATCTTGTTCTCCAGGTCAGAGACCCAGTACTTGGCCATCGAGGCGGTGGCGGCGTCCAGCTTGCCCTCGAGGTGCTGGCCGATGCAGTGGTTGACGAAGACCTTGGCGACGGTCGCCTCGGTCTTGCACTCGGCCAGGACGAACTGGGTGTTCTGGAAGTCGATGATCGCCTTGCCGAACGCCTTGCGATCCTTGACGTAGGCGATGGTTAGCTCCAGCGCCCGCTCGATGGTCGCCATGCCCTGGACGGCGATGTTCAGGCGCTCCTGCGGCAGCTGGCTCATCAGCTGGAAGAAGCCCTGGCCCTCGTCGGTCCCCAGGAGGTTCTCGGTCGGCACCTTCACGTCGTTGAAGAACAGCTCCGACGTGTCCTGGGCCTCCTGACCCAGCTTGTCGAGGTTGCGGCCGCGCTCGAAGCCCTCGGCGCCGTCGGTCTCGACGAAGATCAGCGAGGTGCCGCGCGCCCCCCCGGCCGGGTCGGTCTTGGCCACCACGCAGATCAGGTTGGCGGTCTGGCCGTTGGTGATGAAGGTCTTGGAGCCGTTGATGACGTACTGGTTGCCGGCCTTCTTGGCGGTGGTCTTGATGCCTTGCAGGTCGGAGCCCGCGCCCGGCTCGGTCATGGCGATGGCCGAGACCAGCTCGCCGGTCGCCATGCGCGGCAGCCAGCGCTGCTTCTGCTCCTCGGTGCCGTAGTGGAAGATGTACGGCATGACGATGGCGTTGTGCAGGCTGGCGCCGAAGCCGTCGACGCCCTTCTTGCCCAGCTGCTCCATCAGCACGACCTCGTGCCGGTAGTCGCCGCCGGCGCCGCCGTATTGCTCGGGCGTGGAGAGGCCGAGCAGGCCCGCCTCTCCCGCCTTGGTCCACATGTCGCGATCGACGCAATGGTTCTTGCGCCACTTCGCGACGGTCTCTTCAGGGGCGTGCTCGTCGAAGAATTTGCCGACCGCGTCCTCGAAGATCGCGATGTCTTCCTCGGCCATGAAGGCCGGCTTTTCAACGTTGAGCACGCTCATGATCAGAAAGCCTCCGCAGGCAGCGCCATCAGGGTCGCCGAACCGGTTTTCAGCTTGGCCAGATGCGACGCAGCGTCAGGCAAGATGCGTTCGATGAAATATCGACCGGTCGTCAGCTTGGTCGTGAAGAACGGGTCCGACGAGCCGGCGGCGATCTTGGCCTGGGCGGCCTTGGCCATCAGCGCCCACATGTACGCCAGGCCCGTCAGGCCGAAGAGGTGCATGTAGTCGGTCGAGGCCGCGCCGGCGTTGTCGGGGTTCTGCAGGCCGTTCTGCATCAGCCACATCGTGCCGTCCTGCAGCTGGCCCTTCGCGGCGGCCAGGGCCTCGATGAACGGCTTGATCGACTCGTCGGCGTCGTTCTCGCCGATGAACTGGTCGATCTCCTGGAAGAAGGTCATGACCGCGCGGCCGCCCTTGGCCGCCAGCTTGCGGCCGACAAGGTCCAGGGCCTGCACGCCGTTGGTGCCCTCGTAGATCAGGGCGATGCGGCAGTCGCGCATGAACTGGCTGACCGGGAAGTGCTCGGTGAAGCCGCTGCCGCCGTGCACCTGCACCGCGTTCGAGCAGACCTGGAAGCCCTTGTCGGTCAGGTAGCCCTTCAGCACCGGCGTCATCAGGCTCATGTAGTCGGCCGACTTCTCGCGGACCTTCTCGTCCGGGTGGATGTGCGACAGGTCGCCGTGCAGGGCGGTCCAGAACAGGAAGGCGCGGCCGCCTTCGATCAGGGCCTTGCTCTCCAGCAGCATGCGGCGGACGTCCGGGTGGACGATGATCGGATCGGCCGGGCCGTCGGCGTTCTTCGGGCCCGTCAGCGAACGGCCTTGCAGGCGATCCTTGGCGAAGGCGACGGCGGCCTGGTAGGCGGCTTCGCCCTGCGCCACGCCCTGCATGCCGACGCCGAGGCGCGCCTCGTTCATCATCACGAACATGATCTTCAGGCCGGCGTTCTCCTCGCCGATCAGATAGCCGACGGCGTCGTCATACTGCATCACGCAGGTGGCGTTGCCGTGGATGCCCATCTTCTCTTCCAGGCCGACGCACTTGACGCCCTGGTTGCGCTCGCCGACCGAGCCGTCGGCCTTCGGGAAGAACTTCGGCACGATGAACAGGCTGATGCCCTTCACGCCGGCCGGGGCGCCCTCGATTCGGGCCAGCACCAGGTGGACGATGTTGTCCGACATGTCGTGCTCGCCGGCCGAGATCCAGATCTTCTGGCCGGTGATGCGGTAGCTGCCGTCGGCCTGCGGAACCGCCTTGGTGCGCAGCAGGCCCAGGTCCGTGCCGCAGTGCGGCTCGGTCAGGTTCATGGTGCCGGTCCATTCGCCGGTCACCATCTTCGGCAGATAGGTCTGCTTCTGCTCGTCGGTGCCGCCGAAGTGGATGGCCGAATAGGCGCCGTGGGCCAGGCCCGGATACATCGAGAAGGCCATGTTGGCCGAGCTCGACATTTCGCTGAAGGCCAGGTTCACGACGTAGGGCAGGCCCTGGCCGCCATAGGCGGGATCCGAGCCGAGGCCCGTCCAGCCGCCTTCGCACAGCTGCTTGTAGGCGTCCTTGAAGCCGGGCGGCGTGGTGACGGTGTTGGTGGCCGGATCCAGCTTGCAGCCGTTCTTGTCGCCGACCGTGTTCAACGGCGCCAGGACGTCGCCCGTGAACTGGGCGGCGGCGTCCAGGATCTGCTCGACGACGTCGAACGGCGCGTCGGAGAAGCCGGGCAGGTCGCCATGCTGGTCGATATTGAGCACGTCGCGCAGGATGAAAGCGTGATCGCGAACGGGCGGCTGGTAGGTCATGAAACGGTCCTGGGAGGATCGGAGGAGGAAAGGTGTGTGGCGTCGTCGCGCCGACGGGTCTTGTCGGAGAACGGCGCCGCGGTGGTCTTACTTGCCCAGCATGGCTTCGGCGTGACCGTCCAGGCGGGCGCGCAGCACCTGCTCGTAGTCGGCCGCGCGCGGCAGCAGGTCTGGGCGGATCTCGGCGAGGCGGCGCTCGAGGCGGTCGCAGGCCTCGCGCAGCTCGACCAGGGCGTTGTCGATGTCGTCGCGCTGTTGCTCCAGCGCCGTGGCGCGTTCGCGGAACTTCTTCAGCGAGCGGGCCATCTGGGCCGCGCCCTGGTCGTTCTCGTCATAGAGGTCCAGCAGCTCGCGGATTTCCGACAGCGACAGGCCCACGCGCTTGCCGCGCAGGATCAGCTGCAGGCGGACGCGGTCCTTGTGCGAATAGACGCGGTTCAGCCCTTCGCGCGCGGGGCTCAGCAGGCCCTTGTCCTCGTAGAAACGCAGGGCGCGCGGCGTGGCTTTGAATTCGTTGCAGAGCTGGCGGATCGTGAATGTCCGCTCGGGGCGACGCAGGTCGGCCATGGTTCAAACCTCCCAATCAAGAGGGCCTGGCTACTGCGGCCGGGCCGCTTAGTTATCGACGATCACCCTAAACCCGATCCCGGGGGAGCGTCAACGCTTACGTAAACGTCAATCTATGCTGTCGCCATAGGTTTACTTTCCTAGGCTTGGCGGCGTATTTTCGGGCTCGAAGGCCGCGACCGCTCAAGGAGACGCCCGATGGCGACCCTCTCTCACGGCGAAATCTGGCGGGCCATCGATGCGCTGGCCGAGCGCTTTGACATGACGCCGTCCGCCATGGCCCGGATGGCGGGCCTGGACCC
>JAYRLX010000382.1:0-3940 GCA_041905125.1 Caulobacter sp.
GACGCGGAAGAAGGCGTAGACCAGGGGGCGGGTGAACGGTTCGATGCGGCGGCGCCAGAGCATGGGTTAGGTAGTAACGCGAGCCGGCCTTGCGGTCAGTCCCCGCGACCGCTAAAGCCGAAACGATATCGTCTTTCTCTTTCGGAGCCGCGCCATGCTCGCGATCCTCGTCATCGCCATCTTCCTGGCCATCGTCTGCACGCTGAACCTGTCCGAGTTCGGCCGCATCGACTGAGCCCGTCGATGAGCCCGCGCGGCGCGGCCCTGGTCACCGGCGCGGGGCGTCGGATCGGCAGGGCCCTGGCTCTCGAAGCCGCCCGCGCCGGCTACGACGTCGCCATCCACCACCGCGCCTCGGCCGACGAGGCCGAAGAGACGGCCGCGGACGTGCGGGCGCTGGGTCGCCGCGCGGCCCTGGTTCGCGCCGACCTGTCGCTTGAAGACGAGACGGGCGGCCTGGTCGCCCAGGCGTCGCGAGCGCTCGACCTTCCCGTCACCCTGCTGGTCAACAGCGCCTCGGCCTTCGAGGACGACCGGGTGGGAACCCTGTCCCGCCAGACCTGGGACTTGCATCTCGAGACCAACCTGCGCGCGCCGCTGGTGCTCGCCGAGGCCTTCGCCGCGGCCCTGCCGGCGGACCGGGCCGGCCTGGTGATCAACATCATCGACCAGCGGGTGTGGCGGCCCAATCCGCAGTTCTTCAGCTACAGCCTCTCCAAGGCTGGCCTTTGGTGGGCGACCCAGACCCTGGCGCAGGCCCTGGCGCCGCGCATCCGGGTCAACGCCATCGGCCCCGGCCCGGTGCTGCCCTCGGTCCACCAGGCGCCCGGCGAGTTCGAGGCCGAAGCCGCCGGAACCCTCCTGCAGCGCCGCGCGACGCCGGACGAGATCGCCGCCGCCCTGCGCTATCTCATTGACGCCACGTCGGTCACGGGCCAGATGATCGCCGTGGACGGCGGCCAGCACCTGGGCTGGAAGACGCCCGACATCGTCGCTCCGTAATAGAGAGGCCTTCCGTTGGCCGCAGCTCCGCTTCCCGACACCGCTCCTGCTCAAGACCTCGCGCGCGTCATCGTGACCAAGGTCTTCGTGCGCGGCCTGAAGGTCGAGGCCCAGATCGGGGTCTATGATCACGAGCATGGCCGCATGCAGCCGCTGGTCGTCGATGTCGAGCTGGACGTGGCCGCCAGCCACTGCGAGCGCCTGCCCGACACCGTGAACTACGAGATGGTCGGCGAGGCCGCCCGCGCCATCGTCGCCGAGGGCCATATCGACCTCGTCGAGACCTTCGCCGAGCGCCTGGCCCAGGCCTGCTTCAGCGATCCGCGCGTCACCCGCGCGCGGGTGCGGGTCGAAAAGCCCCTGGCCCTGGCCCCGCACGCCGCCGCCGCCGGCGTCGAGATCACCGCCGTCAGAGCCTAGCGCGTCATGAGCATCCGCCACGGCGCCCGGCTCTCCCCGCTCCAGCCCGAGACGGTCTGGACGCTGGAGCCCGGGGTGCTGGTGGAGACGCGCGGCAAGGCCGAGCGCCGCTTTCCGCTGACCAGCCTGACCCGTTACCGCCTCGCCATCGGCAAGGACGGGCGACGGCGCAGCCTGCTGCTGACCTTCGGCCGACGGCGGATCCTCGTCGTCTCGCAAAGCTATCAGGGCCCCGGCCGGTTCGAGGATCGCCTGCCCAGCTTCTCGACCCTGGCGCGGGCCGTCGCCGCCGTCGGCGCGGACCTCTCGCCCAAGGCCCGGTTCGGCGTGGCGCGGCTTGAGGCGCGGGCGGCCCTGACCGGCATGATCGCCCTGACCGCCCTGGGCGCGGTCGCGACCCTGGCCTTCTCGCTGAGCGCCGGCATGGCCGCGGTCGGGATCGACATGGCCGCGCGGATGGTCTTCGTCCTGCTGCTGCTGACGGCCGCCCTGCCCTGGATCGGCGCCGGCCGAGCCTTCGACCCGCACGACCCGCCGACCGACCTCTTGCCATAGGGACAAAAGAAGACGCCCCGACCTGAGGCCGGGGCGTGGCAGGGAGGGACTGTGAAACGCTGGGGTCAGCGGGGCATCAGCACGCTGTCGATCACGTGGATCACCCCGTTGCTGGCCGCGACGTCGGTGGCGGTGACGGTGCTCTTGCCGCCCTTCTCGTCGGTGATCACGACCTTGCCGCCCTCGACCGCCGCCTTGAACTGGCAGCCGCCCACGGTCTTGATCGTGTAGGCGCCGCCGTTGGACTGGATCGCGCCCAGCAGGGTCTTGGCTTCGACCTTCCCGGCCACGACGTGGCAGGTGAGGATCTTGGAGAGGGTCGCCTTGTTCTCCGGCTTGACCAGGGTCTCGACCGCGCCCGCCGGCAGCTTGCCGAAGGCGGCGTTGGTCGGGGCGAACACCGTGAACGGACCCGCGCCCGACAGGGTGTCGACGAGGTCGGCGGCCTTGACCGCCGTGACCAGGGTCGAGAAGTCCGCATTGCTCGCGGCGACGCCGACGATGTTGGGCTTGGCGCCATGGTGGTCGGCGAGCGCGGGGGTGGCCAGGGCCATGGCGGCGAGCGCCGGCGCCGCGGTGCGGCGCAGGATCGAACGCATCATCTTGTGGGACCTTCCATCGGTTTGGGGGGGAAGAGATGGGAGAAAGTCGACAGCGCGCGTTGTCGGTCTTCTCTACGGCCGCCCCGCCCCAGCGGATGACCCCGGCGAACATGACTTTTTCGTAAGGTTGGAGGCCGAAGGTGAAAACGACGTCATGACGCCACCTTCATTTGCATCGCGACCCCCGCGGCGCGATCGTTGAGCCAACGACGATATCCCTAGGCTCAAAACCGTGTCAGACCCTTCGATAGACCCCGCCGTCCCGCCTCGGCTGCAGGACGACAAGATGCTGCCAGGCATCGGCTACGCCCTGCTGATCGCGGGCCCGCCGACCGGCGGCCTCACCTGCGCCATCGCCGCGATCCTGGCCTATGTCAGCCGCAAGGACGCGCCCGAATGGCTGGCCAGCCACTACGAGTTCCAGATCCGGACCTTCTGGCTGGCCGTGCTGTTCGCCGTGATCTCGGGCTTGCTGACCGTGATCGGCGTCGGCGTCGTGCTGATGGTCGCGGTCGGCCTGTGGGTCATCGTCCGCGGGATCATCGGCCTGTCCAATCTGTTGAAGAACCAACCCTATCCCACGCCCAAGAGCTGGATGCTTTGATCATGACCGAGACCTTCGTCACCGAACGCCCCGAAGAGGACAAGCTGCTGCCGGCCGTGGTCTACGGCCTGTACCTGCTGGGCTTCACCAACGGCCTGACCTTCATCGTCGGCCTGATCGTGGCCTATGTCAGCCGCGACGCCGCCGGCCCCGTGAACGAAAGCCACTTCACCTTCGCCATCCGCAGCTTCTGGCTGTCGATCGCGGGCTTCCTGCTGGGCCTGGCGATCTTCCTGGTCGGCCTGCCGCTGAGCCTCGTCTTGATCGGCATCCCGATGCTGATCTTCGGCGGCCTGGTCATGGGCGGGATCAGCCTGTGGTTCATCGCCCGCTGCATCGCCGGCATCTACTACCTGTCGCGCGGCGAGGCCTATCCGCGCCCGCTGAGCTGGCTGATTTAGAGGCGTCCTTGCCCGTCTGGCGCCCGCCCGAAGGTCACCGACCTTCACGGAGCCGCCAGACGGGCCTTCGCCCCTCGACCTGGCCCCGCGGCTTCCGTCATTTGCGCCCCTGGCGGACACGCGTCTGGGGAGGCGCGGAGTCAGCGGACGGCTGGGTCATCTGGGGGTGATCCGCGCGACATCGGGAAGGCGGCGGCGGGCGATGCTCGCCGAGGGGACGGACCGCTCTTCTCGACGCGAACCGTCCGCGTACGGCCTGTCCGCCGGCGCGGCGGCGGCGAGATCATCGTCGCCGCCCAGACCGCCTCGCCCCCTCATAGAGACGCTCTATCCCGTCCAGAAGATTTATCAATTTG
>JAYRLX010000383.1:0-3929 GCA_041905125.1 Caulobacter sp.
CAGGCGTCCGTGCTGCCGCAGGACCTCAGCCATGGCGAGATCAACGCCAAGCTCGGAGAGCCCGGCGCCTATACCGACGCCGTCGGCCGGTTCCTCGCGTCCGTGGTCCGCTGAGGCCTCTAGAGGCCCGCGTTTTCTTTCAGCCCCAGGGCGATGTTCAGGTTCTGAACCGCAGCGCCCGACGCGCCCTTGCCCAGGTTGTCGAGCAGAGCCACCAGGCGCGCCTGGCCGCTGGTGTCCGAGCCGAACACGAAGAGCTTCAGCCGGTTGGTGCCGTTCAGGCCTTCGGGGTCCAGGGTCGTCAGCGCCTTGGCCTCGTCCAGGGACGCGACCTCGACGAACGCCTCGCCCTTGTAGTGCTTTTCGAGCACCGCGTGGATGTCGGCCAGGGACGTCGCGCCGTTCAGGGTCGAGAAGTGCAGCGGCAGCTCCACGATCATGCCCTGGGCGTAGCGCCCCACGGCCGGCGTGAAGATCGGACGGGTCAGCAGGCCGCCGTGCTTCTGCATCTCGGGCACGTGCTTGTGGCTCAGCGACAGGCCGTAGATGAAGTACGGCTCGCGCGTGTAGTTCGCGGAGGTCTCGTCCTCGAACTGGGCGATCATCGCCTTGCCGCCGCCGGTGTAGCCCGAGACGGCGTTGTACGAGACCGGCAGCTCGGCCGGCAGGATGCCCGCGCTGACCAGCGGCCGCGTCAGGGCGATCGCGCCGGTCGGATAGCAGCCCGGGTTGGAGATCCGCTTGGACTTGGCGATCTTGCCGCGCTGGTCCTTGTCCAGTTCGGCGAAGCCATAGGTCCAGTCCTCGGCGGTCCGGTAGGCCGTCGAGGCGTCGATGATCACCGTGTCCGGATTGGACACCAGCGACACGGCTTCCTTGGCCGCATCGTCGGGCAGGCACAGGATCACCGCGTCGGCGCCGTTCAGCATCTCGGCGCGGGCGTCCAGGTCCTTGCGCTTGTCCGGATCGATCGAGACCAGCTGGAGGTCCGTGCGGGCCAGCAGGCGCTCGCGGATCTGCAGGCCGGTGGTGCCGGCTTCGCCGTCGATGAAGACCTTGGGGGCGCTCGCCATGGGCGGACTCCGATCCAGACAGAACAAGAAAAAGACCAAGAAAAAGGGCGCTTCGGAGACCCGAAGCGCCCTCTTCCAAACGCGTACGAACCGCGCTTAGCGCTTCGAGAACTGGAAGCTGCGGCGGGCTTTGGCCTTGCCGTACTTTTTACGCTCGACGACGCGGCTGTCGCGGGTCAGGAAGCCGTGCGGCTTCAGGACCGGGCGCAGGCCGGGTTCGTAGTAGGTCAGAGCCTTCGACAGGCCGTGACGGATCGCGCCGGCTTGGCCCGACAGGCCCGAGCCTTCCACGGTCACGACGACGTCGAATTGACCGAGGCGATCGGTCACTTCCAGCGGCTGAGCGATCATCATGCGCAGCACCGGACGGGCGAAGTAGACCTGCTGGTCACGACCGTTGATCGTGATCTGGCCCTTGCCCGGCTTGATCCAGACGCGAGCGATCGCGTTCTTGCGCTTGCCGGTCGCGTAGGCGCGGCCTTGGGCGTCGATCTTCGGTTCGGCCGGAGCGGCAGCTTCCGGGTTGCTGGACAGGCTGGCCAGCGCGTCAAAGCCTTGAGCGTCAGTCATAGCTTAGAGGCTCCGGATGTTCTTGGCGTTGCGGCCCGCGAAGTCGACGACTTCGGGGTTTTGCGCTTGGTGCGGGTGCTCGCCGTTGTTGTAGATGAGCAGGTGGGTCAGCTGCTTGCGAGCCAGCGGGCTCTCCTTGGGCAGCATGCGCTCGACGGCCTTCTCCAGGACGCGCTCGGGGAAACGACCGCCCAGCACCTTGCGCGGGGTGGTTTCCTTGATGCCGCCCGGGTGACCGGTGTGACGGTAGTAGACCTTGTCGTCGAGCTTCTTGCCCGTGAACTTCACCTTGTCGGCGTTGATCACGACGACGAAGTCGCCGCAGTCGACGTGCGGGGTGTAGTCAGGACGGTGCTTGCCGCGAAGACGCATGGCGATGAACGAAGCCAGACGGCCGACAACGGCGTCCTGGGCGTCGACCACGATCCACTTCTTCTCGACCTCGGCTGGCTTCAAGGAAGCCGTGATCTTCTGCATGGGATTGATCCGTAATTTCTAGGCGTCCGACCCCGAGAAATCCGGTTTCGTCCGTGTGAGGCGCGGCATTTACGGAAGGGTTCGCGCGCTGTCAACAATCGCGACGCATAAACTTACAAAACCCAATAAAAACAAAGCATTGAGTTGTGCGGTAACATAATACCGCAAACCCCCATTCAAACTGTCATGAAAGGCGTGCATAGCCGCCTGCGTTACACTTTAACAGGGGCGCTCCATGACCTTCTCCCGCCGCGGCTTCCTGGGCGCGACCGCCACCAGCCTGGCCTTCGCCGCCTTTTCGGCCCGCGCCCAGGACGAGGCCGTCGAAGCCGAGACCTATCTGAACGAGGTCGAGGGATACGGCGCCCTGATCCCCGATCCCAAGGGCATGCTCGATCTGCCGCCGGGCTTCCGCTACCAGGTCATCTCCCAGGCGGGCGAGACGATGAGCGACGGCCTGCTGGTTCCCGGCAAGGCCGACGGCATGGGCTGTTTCGCCGTCGACGCCGAGCGCGTGCTGCTGGTGCGCAACCACGAGCTTTCGGTCAGCGACATCCACAACGGCGCCTTTGGCCTCAGCGAGCGCCTGATCGATCGCATCGACCGGTCCAAGGTCTGGGACTTCCAGAACGGCCAGCGCCCCCTGCCCGGCGGCACGACCACCCAGCTTTATAATCTCAAGACCGGCCAGACCGAGCGCCAGCACCTGTCCCTGGCCGGCACGCTGATCAACTGCTGCGGCGGCGTGACGCCGTGGGGCTCGTGGCTGACCTGCGAGGAGACCACGTTGGAGGCGGGTCTCGAGGTCGGCAAGGACCATGGCTGGGTGTTCGAAGTGCCGTCGGCGCATGTCGGCCTGGTCGAGCCCGTCGCCCTGAAGGGCCTGGGCCGCTTCAAGCATGAGGCCGCCTGCATCGATCCGCGGACGGGCGTCGTCTATCTGACCGAGGACGTGGCGGACGGGCTCTTCTACCGCTTCCTGCCGAACGACCGCCGCGACCTGGCCAAGGGCGGCCGGTTGCAGGCCCTGGGCCTGGCCGACGCGCCCGAGGGCGGCGACACGCGTAACCAGGAGGAAAAGACCTTCCCGATCGGCGGCTGGAAGGCCGCGCGCTGGATCGACCTGGACGGCGTCGACAATCCCTACGACGACCTGCGCCGGCGCGGCCACGCCAAGGGCGCGGCGATCTTCTGCCGGGGCGAAGGCGTTTTCTTCGGCCAGGGCGAGCTCTATTTCGCCTGCACCGCCGGCGGCGCGGCCGGTTCGGGCCAGATCTTCCGCTACGTCCCCTCGGCGGTCGAAGGCCAGTCCGGAGAGAAGGATCAGCCGGGCAAGCTGCAGTTGTTCGTGGAAAGCCAGAACGACCGCGTGCTGGACTATGCCGACAATCTGGTGGTCGCGCCGTGGGGCCACGTGATCATCTGCGAGGACCGCTATTCGGACACCCTGCGCAACCACCTGCGCGGCGTGACGCCCCAGGGCAAGGTCTACACTCTGGGCCGCAACGTGTTCACCGGGAACTCGGAGTTCGCCGGCACCTGCTTCTCGCCCGACGGCGGCACGCTGTTCGTCAATATCCAGAACCCCGGGATCACCCTGGCGATCAGGGGGCCCTGGGCGACGGTGAAGGCCTAGGCCGGACATGGCTCGTCATCCTCACGCGGCTGGCCGCTGAAGGGATGGAAAGGGACGCGGAGCGCCGGACATCCGTCCGGAGGTTTGAAGTATGTGTACCGTTTCGACGAAGCCAGACGCTCCGCGCAGCCGTTATCCGGTGAGCCCTCGACGCGCGGGGTTTTAACCCGCTT
>JAYRLX010000384.1:0-3926 GCA_041905125.1 Caulobacter sp.
TCTTCACGAGCGTTCGCGGCGCTCTGTTATCCGTGTATCCGGAACTGAACCCAACGATTTCAATCGCTTCCCACTTTTACACGCCGCTGCATCATCCGCGTTGAAACCGCCCTTATGCTTTACCCACCTCGTCGCGAGGAAAGGGCGCATGGCCAGCGACCATCGTGGCGGCGGGGGGCGATCGAGCGGGGACAGGTTCGAGGGGGATACTCGGACGGTCCGGGGCTGAGCTTGCTGGGCTCACCCGCCCGCCGTCGGCGTGGTTGGAGGCAAAAGGGCGTGTTTGGCTGAAGGCCCGTCCTCTCCGACCGCTGGGTCACCCGGGAAACCGGAAGCCCAGGTCCCGGTAAGGCCTGAACAGGGCCACCCGACGGGACGCTGGCGGATAACGGTCGCGCGGAGCGTCGGGCTTCGTCGAAACGGTATTTACTATCCACACTCCGGACGTCGTCCGGCGCTCCGCGTCCCTTTCCGAACCTTCAGCGGCGAGCCGCGTGAAGCGGCGGAGGCGTGCGCTAGGCCGCCAGCGCCTGGTCGATCGCCTCGGCGATCCGCTCCGGCGTCTCGGCCCCGACCACGGCGACCTTGCCGGCGAAGATGGCGAACGGCACGCCGGTGACGCCGCCCTGGACGGCCATGGCGTGTTCGCGCGCGACGGCCTCCTTGTCGGCGCCTTCGGAGAGCAGTTGCAGCACCACCATCCGCTCCATGCCCGCGGCCTCGGCGATGTCGGCCAGCACAACGGGATCGCCGATGTCGAGGCCTTGCTCGAAATAGGCCTTGAACAGGGCTTCGACGACCTGGTCCTGCACGCCGGCCGTCAGGGCCCAGCGGATCAGGCGATGCGCGGCGTTGGTGTTTGGCGAGAGCTGGATGGCGTCGAAATCGAATGCGATGCCTTCCTCGGCGCCGCCTTCCATCAGGGCCGCGTGGACGGCCTTCAGCCGCTCGGGGTCCTTGAACTTCTGAGCCATGTAGGCCTTGCGGTCGACGCCTTCCTCGGGGATCGACGGGTCCAGCTGATAGGGCCGCCAGATCAGCTGGGCGTCCAAGGCGGGTCGCAGGGCCAGGGCCGACTTCAGGCGTCGCCAGCCAAGAAAGCACCAGGGGCAGACGACGTCGGCGACGACATCGATGATCATGGGCTGGGACTGGGCCACGGCGTGCTCCTGGGGAAACTCTGTCCGCGATGGGACGGACCGCATATAGGCCGAAGAGGGGGCGCGCCCAAGCGCCGCCGATCAGCCGACCTCGCGCTTCATGGCGGCGGCGGCCGCGCGTTCCAGGGCCTTCACCGCGCCTTCGCCGGGCTGGACCTCGGCCACGCCGATGTCGAACTCGCAGACGAACGGCGGGCGATCCTCGCCGGCGTCGAAGGCGGTGCAGCCGATCACGGCGGCGATCCGCTCGGCGGCGGCGCGGGCCGCGTTCTGGTTGGTCGCCGGCAGGGCCAGGGCGAACACCTCGGTCGACAGGCGAGCCGGTGTGTCCTCGACGCGGACCAGGCGGCCGATCATCGAGCCGATCTGCGGAATGGCGCGATCCAGCCAGCCGTTCTGACGCGCCCAGGCGGTGTCGGGCTTGTCGGCGACCCGCAGCACGCAGATCGACAGAGGACGGGCCCGCTCGCGGGCGGCCGTCGCCAGGCGCGCCAGGTGGGCGGCGAACAGATCGCGGGTGAAGAGGCCGGTGGCGGCGTCCATCAGGCCCGAGCTGCGGGCCTTCTCCAGCGCGCCGCGGATCGCTTCGCCGCGCCGGAAATTGCGGGCCAGCTCCATGACGCGCAGGGCGGTCTCGGTCTCGGGCGTCTCAGGCGAGGCCACGTCCGAGACGCCGCGATGGAAGGCGTCCGACATGGTCACATAGCTCTCGGCCTTCAGATAGAGCAGGGCCGGGATGTGATAGAGGCGGGTGTTGCGGCGCATGCCAGCCGCGATCGACAGCGCCTCCTGCTGGCTGTCGCCGGCCCACAGGACGACGGCGTCGAACGGGCGCTCGTGCAGATAGTCGAAAGCCGTATAGGCGGTGAAGGCGCCGACCACCTCAGCGCCGCTCCGCTGCAGGGCGTTCGACAAGGCCAGGAACTGCGGGGCGGGTTCGCCGACGGCCAGGATGCGGAACGGAGCGTCCGACTGTTCCGGCAGGTCCAGGCGTCGACCGCGATCGCCGAAGGTCTCAAGCCGCAGCTCGAACTCCTCCTCGGCGATGGCCGTGCGAACCAGGGTCTCGAGCCGCAAGGCCGCCTGCGACGGATGCAGCGGCGGCGACAGGGTCAGGTCGAAGGTCTGGTCGCGATAGTCGGCCTCGGGGTCCCCGATGGCGATCACCGGCAGTCGGCGCGGCGCGACGGCGGCCTTCAAGCGGCGCGACAGGGTCTGGATGTCCGGACCGGCGCTGGCCAGGTCGACGATCACCGCCTCGATCGGCAGGTCGCCCAAGGCGGCGACGGCAGCATAGGGACCGCGCGCGGTGATGGTGCGCCAGCCCAGCCGGTCCAGCCCTTCGGCCAGCGGTCCGGCGCGAACATCGTCGCGCGCCACGATCAGGATCCGGGCGTCTGCCGCCAAACCAACCTCCGCCCGAATGCTCGCCTTGCCGACCGGGCGGCGCGCTTCGAGATTCGTCGCCGCAACATAGCAGACCAAGGGCCTGGTCAAAGCTGCGCAACGCCGCAGGCTGGGGGCGAATCCAAGATCGTTGGGGGCTTGAGCGCGGGGGCTTGCCTGACCGAACGTCAGGCCCGCTCTAGTATGAAAGACCGGCCGCTTGGTGAGAGCCGGAAGGGAGACGCCGTCATGGGCCAGGGGCCGCTTTCGGGACTGAAGATCGTCGAGTTCGCCGGCATCGGTCCGGGGCCGTTCTGCGGCATGCTGCTGTCGGACCTGGGCGCCGACGTCGTGCGCATCGACCGCAAGGGGCAGGGGCGCGGCTCGCCGGCCGACGTCACGGCGCGGGGGCGGCGCTCGGTGGCGCTGGATCTCAAGAACCCTGAATCGATCGAGACTTGCCTGAAACTCCTGGAGCGGGCCGATGGCCTGATCGAAGGCTTCCGCCCGGGGGTCATGGAGCGGCTGGGCCTTGGGCCGGACGTCGCCTTGGCCCGTAATCCCAAGCTCGTCTACGGCCGCATGACCGGCTGGGGCCAGACGGGGCCTTACGCCAAGGCCGCGGGCCACGACATGAACTACATCGCCATCACCGGGGCGCTGCACGCGATCGGCACCGAGGGCAAGCCGGTCCCGCCGCTGAACCTGGTCGGCGATTTCGGGGGCGGGGCGCTCTATCTGGCGTTCGGCCTGCTGGCCGGGGTGATCCACGCTCGCGCCACGGGGCAGGGCCAGGTCATCGACTGCGCCATGAGCGACGGAGCGGCCTCGCTGATGGCGATGTTCTACGGCTTCAAGGCCGGCGGCATGTGGAACGAGGGCCGGCGGACCAACCTGCTCGACGGCGGGGCCCACTTCTACGACACCTACCAGTGCGCCGACGGCAAGTGGATCTCGATCGGCTCGATCGAGCCGCAGTTCTACCTGCTGCTGCTGGAAAAGACGGGGATTTCCGACCCGCAGTTCCAGCATCAGATGAGCCGCGAGGAATGGCCCGAGCTTCGGGAGAAGCTGGCGGCCGTGATCAGGACCAAGAGCCGCGACGAATGGTGCGCGATCATGGACGCCACCGACGTCTGCTTCGCGCCGGTGCTGACCATGGACGAGGCGCCGGGGCACGCCCACAACGCCGCGCGCCAGACCTTCGTCGAGGTGGAGGGCGTGACCCAGCCGGCGCCGGCGCCGCGCTTTTCGGCCACGCCCGGGGCAATCCAGGGGCCGCCGCCCAAGATCGGCGCCCACAATGACCAGGCGCTCGCCGACTGGGGCTTCTCGGCCGACGCGATCGCCGGGCTGAAGGCGTCCGGCGCGCTCTGATTC
>JAYRLX010000385.1:0-3920 GCA_041905125.1 Caulobacter sp.
TGGGCTGACGCGAGCCGTCGCCGCCGGCGATGGTGGTGGCGCCGTAGGGGCTGCCGCCGGTGACTTCGTCCAGGGTCATCTGACCGGCGTGGCCGTAGTCCATGCCCACGATCACCATGCCGAAGTGCAGCAGGTTGGTGATGATCGAGAACAGGGTGGTTTCCTGGCCGCCGTGCTGGGTCGCCGTCGAGGTGAAGGCGCCGCCGACCTTGCCGTGCAGGGCGCCGCGGGCCCACAGGCCGCCGGCCTGGTCGAGGAAGGCCGCCAGCTGCGAGCTCATGCGGCCAAAGCGGGTGCCGGTGCCGACGATGACGGCGTCGTAGTTGGCCAGGTCCTCGACCGTGGCGACCGGGGCGTCCTGGTCGAGCTTGAAGTGGGCGCGTTGGGCGACTTCCAGCGGGGCGGTTTCGGGAACGCGCTTGATATCGACCTGGGCGCCGGCTTCGCGAGCGCCTTCGGCGACGGCCTTGGCCATCGTCTCGATGTGGCCGTACGACGAGTAGTAGAGAACGAGAACCTTGGCCATGACGGCCTCCTTTGCGGTCGTTGAAGGGTAGGAAGGTCGGACGCGAGGCTAAGGTTTCCCCGCGTCCGTTTCTTGAAGGAAAACTCTAGTCCTGAGCGGCGTCGACCAAGACCAGTTCGGCGTCTTCCAGGGCGGTGACGGTGATCACATCCTCGTCCTTGATGCCGGCGCCGTCGCGGGCGTTCAGCTTGACGCCGTTGACCTCGACCGACCCGACGGCCGGGACGAGATAGCCGCTACGGTCCTTGCCCAGGGCGTAGGTGGTGCTCTCGCCCGCCTTCAGCGTCGCGCCCAGGACGCGGGCGTCGGTGCGGATCGGCAGGGCGTCGGCGTCATCCGAAAAGCCCGAGGCCAGGGTGACGAACTTGCCCGAGCGGTCGCCCTTGGGGAACGGCTTGGCGCCCCACGACGGCGCGGCGCCGAAGTTCTTGGGCTCGATCCAGATCTGGAAGATCCGGGTCGTTTCCGGCTCGAGATTGTACTCCGAGTGACGGATACCCGTGCCCGCGCTCATCACCTGGACGTCGCCGGCCACGGTGCGGCCCTTGTTGCCCAGGCTGTCCTGGTGGGTGATCGCGCCGTCGCGGACATAGGTGATGATTTCCATGTCGCTGTGCGGATGCGGCGGGAAGCCGGTGTTGGGAGCGATCTCGTCGTCGTTCCAGACCCGCAACGAACCCCAGTTCATGTTGCGGGGATCGTAGTAGCTGGCGAACGAGAAGTGGTGCTTGGCCTTCAGCCAACCGTGGTCGGCGCCGCCAAGCTTTTCGAACGGTCTGCGATCGATCATGGCTCTAACCTTTCAGTCTCTTGCGGAGCGCCGGTCCGGCGCGTCGTGTTGAGGAGAAGATAGGGGACCCGGCGGGATCCGAAATGGAAACTGTTGAAACACATGGTTTCCAAAACTAAGCTATCGACATGTCCAAGCTCCCCGATCTCGAAGGCCTCGCCGTGTTCGCCAAGGTGGTGGAGCTGCGCTCGTTCGCCGCCGCCGCCGATGAGCTGGCCATGTCCAAGGCGACGGTGTCCAAGGCCGTGACGCGGCTGGAGACCCGGCTGGGCTCGCGCCTGTTCAACCGGACCTCGCGCCGCCTGGCCCTGACCGACGCCGGCCAGTCCCTGGTCGAGCGCGCCAGCCGGGTCCTGGCCGAGGCCCAGGCGGCCGAGGAAGAGGCCTCGCACCAGTCCTCGGCGCCGCGCGGGCTGGTCCGGATGGCCGTGCCGATGTCCCTGGGCATCACCACCCTGGGGCCGGTGCTGCCCGCGTTCTTTGAAGCCTATCCCGAAGTCTCGATCGATCTGCACCTGTCGGACGCCACCATCGATCTGGTGGGCATGGGTTTCGACCTGGCGCTGCGCGTGGCGGCCTTGCCGGACAGCTCGCTGGTGGCGCGGCGCCTCAGGGCGGTGAAGCGTCACCTCGTGGCCTCGCCCGCCTATTGGGACAAGCACGGTCGCCCGCACCATCCCGCCGACCTGGCCCAGCATCGCGGCCTGACCTATGGCCACCAGTCCGCGCCGGAGACCTGGCGCTTCCAGAAGGGCGGCGAAGAGGCCTCGGTGCGGCCGCGGTCGGTGATCCGCGCCAACAACGGCGACGTCCTGCTGCCGGCGCTGCTGGCCGGCTCGGGCGTCGCCCTTCTGCCGGACTTCATCGTCGGACGTGCGGTGGCCGACGGCCGCCTGGAAGAGGTTCTGACGGAATGGCAGGGCGCGCCGATCGCGCTGCACCTGGTCATGCCGCCGGGCGGGCCTCGTCCGGCGCGTGTCGAAGTGCTAGCGGCCTATCTCGCCAAGGCCCTGGGCGCTCCCGGGCGCTAGAGCCTCGCGCGTCAAAACGGAATCGTTTTGGCGCGATAACGAGGCTCTAAATCAAACACTTAGAGCGTGACTCCTGCCGAAACCGGTTCCCACTTTCGGCGTCACGCTCTAGAGGCTCTCAACTTGAGCCGGGGTGAACGCCGCGACCTGCAGAGGCGTCATGGCCGCCAGGTTGGTGGTCGACAGCCAGTCCAGCTGATTGATGGTCAGGCCGGGGATCTGCGAGGGCAGCAGATAGCTGATCTGGGTCGTCGAGAGGCCGGAGATCACCGTGGTCGACAGCGATCCGATCTGTGTGGCGGTCAGACCCTGCACTTGGGTCGCGGTCAGCTGGGAGAAGGCCGTCGTGGACAGGCTGCGCATCTGGTAGGCCGACAGGCCCTTCAGGGCCGTTGCGCCCAGGGACGTGATCTGGGTCTTCGAGAGGGCCGCCAGGTTCGTCACCGACAAGGCCGAGATCTGGGTCGCCGAGAAGGCGCCGATCTGGCTCGCAGCGAACTCGCCGATATCGGTCGTGCTGAGACCGGAGAACTGGGTCGCGGTCAGTCCGGTGACCTGGGTGGTCGAGAACGCCTGGACCGCCGTCGCGTCGAGACTGCTCAGATTGACGGCCGACAGGCCTCCGAGCTGTGTCGAAGACAAGCTCCGGATCTGGGTGCTGGAGAGCTCGGCGAAGTCGGTCGTCGTCAGCCCGCCAAGCTGGGTGGCGGTGAGGTCGGCCAGCTGCGTCGCGGTCAGCGTGGCCATCTGGGTGGCGCTCAACGCGCTGATGTTGCTGGCCGCCAGGGAGGCCATCTGGGTGGCGGTGAATCCGGCGACCTGGGTCGGGGTCAGCTCCGCGAAATCCGTTGTGCTCAGCCCGCTCAGCTGCGTGGTCGTCAGGGCGGAGATGGCGGTCGCGCTGAGGCCGGCCACCTGGGTCGGCGAAAGGCCCCCGAACCCGTCCGCGCTGAGACCCGCCAATTGGGTGGCGCTGAACGCGGCGACCTGGGTGTCGGACAGCCAGCCGGTCTGGGTGCTGGAAAGGCCTTTGAGCTGGCTGGCGGAGAACAGCGAGATGTCGGTGTCGAGATCGGCGATCTGGTCCGCGCTCAGCCCGCCGACCTGGGTCGCGGTCATGCCCTGCAGCTGCCCGACGGTCAGGGCGTCGAACTGGGTGATGTCCAAGGCCGAGACCGCCGTCGAGGACAGCGCTGAGAACTGGGCCGGCGACAGCGCCTGCAACTGCGTCGGCGTCAGCTCCGCGACGTCCGTGACGCTCATCGCCCCCAGTTGGGCGGCGGTCAGCAGCTTCAGCTGGGTGGTCTCAAGCGAGCCGATCTGGGTGGCGTCCAGCGCCGTGAAATGGGTGGCGTCGAGCCCGCCAATCTGGGTGGCGCTCAGAACGTCGAGACGGCCGGCGTCCAGCTTGGCTAGCTGGGTCGAGGTCAGGGCGTTGAGCTGGGCGCCGCTGAACGACGCCAGCTGCTCGGCGTCGAAGATCAGGTTCTGGGCGAAGGCCGGGATCTGGGTCGCCGTCAGCCCTTTGACCGCCGTATTGGACAGGGCCGAGACCTGGCTGGCGCTCAGCCCC
>JAYRLX010000386.1:0-3886 GCA_041905125.1 Caulobacter sp.
TGCTGTGGGGCGCCGGCCTGCTGGCGATCGCCGCGGGGCTGGCCGTCGCCACGGCCATGGCGCGGGGCGCCAGCCGCATCATCCCCTGCGTCGCCGCCCTCGTCCTGGGCGGCGCGTGCAGCCTGGCGGGCGGCTTCGATCCGGTGGGCCTGGGCCTGGGGATCGCCGCCGCCGTGCTGGCGGCGCTGGCCCTGGGTCATCGGACCGAGGCCCTGGGCGGCTGGATCGGCGGTCTCGTCGTGCTGCTCATCCTCGCCACCGCCGCCCAGGTCCTGGCGCCCGGCGCGACCGTGATGCTGACCTGGCCCCTGCTGATCGCGGCCCTGGGCGTCGCCCTGGTCATCGGGATCGGCGGGACGCGCGACAAGCGCGTGGCCCTGGCCCTGACCGTCGTGATCGGCGTTCTCGCCATCGTCTCGCTGGCCCAACTGACGGCCTGGGCGGCCTTCACCTTCGCGGGCCTGGGCCTGCAGGAGCCGGCCATACTGGCCCTGTTCGCCATGCTGGCCGCCCCCGCCCTGTCACCCCTGACCCACGACTTCGCCGCCACCCGCTGGGCCTGGCGCGCCGCCCTCGTCCTGGTCCTGGCCGGCGGCGGCCTGATCGGCTACGCGGCCCTGGCGGAGGGAACAGCCGCCCGCCCCGCCCCGACCGGCGCCCTGCACCTCGCCGACCTCTCGACCGGCAAGGCCTGGCGCGTCGCCGAGCACCCGCGCCTCGACGTCTGGACCAAGCTCGCCCTGCCCGACGACGGCGGCGGCCAGCCCGTCCAGCAAAAGCTGGCGCCGTTCTGGTGGAAGCCGACCTGGATGTCGGAGACCCGCGCCGCGCCGGTCGAGGTCCCGCAGCTGTCGATCGACCGCGCCGAGAACCGCCTGCTGGTCCGGCTGATCCCCGCGCCCGGCGCCGAGACGGTCAGCCTTCGCCTCAAGCCCAGCGGCCCGCTCAGCCAGCCGCGCCTCAACGGCCGCCCGGTCAGCCTGAAGATGGAGGCCGGACAGTGGTCCAGCCTGACCTATCACGCGCCCGATCCCAATGGCGTCACGCTGAGCTTCACGACCCAGGGGACCGGCCAGGTCGAGGTCGCGGCGCTGGAGTATCACGACGGCTGGCCGGCCCTGGCCAAGGCGCCGCCGCCCAAGCCTCCCAGCCTGATGGCCTTCGGCCTGTCGGACAAGACGGCGGTGCTGGTGCGCGGCCAGATGAGCTGGTGAGACCTCAGACCGAGAAGACCCCTTCGCCCGGCTCCTTAGCGTAGAGGGCCGCCACACGGTCGGCGCGGCGCTCCAGCGTCGCGCGCTGGTTCACATAGCCCTTGTCGGTGATCTCGCCGGCGTCGATCGAGGGCGGCTCTGTCAGGATCGTGAAGCGCGCCACGCGCCGCGAGGAGCCGCCCGCGTTCGCGTTGAAGGCCGTGAGACGCTCGCGCAGGATCGCCACCAGCTTCTCCAGCGGCGTCCCCGGCCCCGGGTCTGCGACCAGCGTCGCCAGGCCCGCCGGCGAGGGCCACAGCATCGCGCCGATGAACGGCTTGTCCTGGCCGGTGATCACCGCGTCGTGGATGTAGGGGCTGCAGGCGGCGACGAGGTCCGGCCGTAGCACGCCGACGCTGACCCAGGTGCCGGTGTCCAGCTTGAAGTCCTCGGTCACTCGGCCGTCGAACACGAGGCCCTTCGAAGGGTCCTCGGGGTCCACGAAGCGCGCCGCGTCGCCCAGGCGGTAGAAGCCTTCCTCGTCGAAGGCGGCGGCGGTCTTCTCCGGGTCCTTGTGATAGCCGGCGGCCACGGTCGGCCCCTTGACCCGCACCTCGTACTTCGAGCCGCTGGGCGCCAGCTTCAGCTGGATGCCCGGCAGGGGCAGGCCGACCAGCCCGACCCGTTCGGTGACCCAGTGGGTGACCGTGACGCCTTGGGTCTCTGTCGCGCCGTACATGGTGGTCAGCGGGATGCGGTGGCCGGTCTCGGCCACGGCCAGGGCCTGGATCCGCTCGTAGACATCGTTCGACAGGGTCGCGCCGCCATAGCCCATGTAGCGCAGGTTCTTGAAGAACGACCGCCGCAGGGCCGGGTCCTTCTCCATCGCCTCGGCCAGCATCGAGAAGGCGATCGGGGCCGAGCCGAACACGACCGGCGAGACTTCGTAGAGGTTCTTGATCGTCGTCTCGAACATGCCCGGCAGCGGCTTGCCCTCGTCGATGTGCAGGGTGCCGCCGCCCCAGATCACGGCGTTGAAGCCGATATTGCCGGCCGAGATGTGGCTCCAGGGCATCCACTCCAGGCTCTGAGGGACGTCGCCGGTCTCGGGCTCGTCGGCGCGCAGGCCTTCCTGGCCGGCGATGACGCCCGCCATCATGCCGTGGGTCTGGGGTACGGCCTTGGGCAGGCCGGTGGACCCCGAGGTGAACAGGTACTTGGCCACCGTCGCGGGACCGACGCCCTCCAGCGCCGTCTTCAGCGCCGGGGTCGGGGTCGTCGCCGCCACCTCCCGATAGGCGATCGCCCCCTCGCCGGCCCCGTCGGCGGTGACCACCAGCAGGGTCGGATCGAGCGCCTTCAGCGTCTCGAGCGCCTTGGCGAACATCGCCCCGCTCTGGGCGAAGACGACGCGCGGCGCCACGCGCTCGAAGCAGTGCTTGAGCTTGGCGTGGTCGGTCGAGATGAGGCTGTAGGCCGGGCTGACCGGCGCGGCGGGCACGCCGGCGGCATAGGCGCCCAGGGTCATCAGGGCGTGCTCGATCGAATTGCTCGACAGGATCATGACGCTGTCGGCCGGGGTCAGGCCCTGGTCCAGCAGCCACTGGGCGATCCCCTCGACCTGGCGCAGCGCCTCGCCGTAGGTCACCTGCCGCCAGGGGCCATGGTTCGGCTCGCGCTGCTTCAGGTACGGCCGGTCCGGATGCTGCGCCGCCTTCTCCGCGAACAGGTGGGCGATCGAGCGCGGGCCCGCGCCGGGCGCATGGTTCGAGGTGATGACGATCGAGCCGTCGGCCCGGCGCTCGACGCTGACGTCGGGGCCCTTCATCGGCAGCGGCTTGAACGGGGCGGCGGAGGAAGGCTCGCGCACGGGCGAGCCGCCGTCAGGCGGCGTCATGGTTTCACTCCCTCAGCTTATCGTTGTTCTGTTGACGGTGAGCCCAAACCGGCCGCGCGGCAAGGCTGACGTCAGGGAAGTGAACCCTCAGGCCCTTCGCCGGGCCCGGCGCGCCGCCTTGGCCGCGGCCTCGGCGGAGGACACCTGCTGGGCGAAGGTTTCCAGGCAGACCCCGAACCGCTCGCCGCAGGCGCAGTCGATCACCGGCAGGAACCGCACCGCCTCGATCGTCGCGCGGGCGGCGGCGCCGCAGCGCGGGCAGGGAAACTCAAGCTCTACGCCACCCACGTCCAGCATGCCGATGCTCCCGCCGTGCGCGCCTTCGAATCCCTCGAAGGACGTCTCGACGATGGCAGGCCGGACGGCGCTCGTCCCTGCGACGTTCTGTCCCCCTCAGGCGATGCCGAGACCCCGCCAGCATGGCAGCACGGTGTCGGCGAAGGCGACCGCCTGGGCCTGCAGCGCCGCCTGGGCCGCCTCGCCCTGCAGGGGCGCGCCGCCGGCGACCAGCGCCTGACCCTGGTCCGCGAGGGTCTGGGCCGCGAAGGCCGCCCAGTCGGCCGGCCCGCCGCCGTCCCGCTCGCGCGCCAGCCAGAACAGTTGGTGGAAGCGCTGGACGGTGATCGCGCCGCCGGTCACGGGCGAGGCCAGGAAGCCCAGGTTCGTCGCCTCGGCCGCCCGCCGCGCCAGCTCCAGGTTCAGGGCCCGCGCCGTCCCCGCCCCGCGCGCCGCGCTCTCCGCGCCCAGGGCCGAGGCGACCACGCCCTGGGCCATCAGCAGGGCCAGGGCCGTGGTA
>JAYRLX010000387.1:0-3879 GCA_041905125.1 Caulobacter sp.
TTCCCGGCGCGGCGGGGCACACGCTGTACGCCGCCACCAAGGGCTTCCTCGTGAAGTTCTCGCAGAGCCTGCATCTGGAGAACCTGTCGACCGGCGTGCATGTCAGCGCGCTGTGCCCGGGCTTCACCTATTCGGAATTCCACGACGTCAACGGCACTCGCGCCCAGGTCAGTCAGGGCGTGCCGGACTGGATGTGGCTGGGCGCGGACGAGGTCGCCGCGGCGGGCTACGAAGCCGCCGAGGCCAACCGTCCGATCTGCGTGCCGGGCTCGCCCAATAAGGCCATCGCCGCCGTGGCCAAGGTCCTGCCTGACGACTGGGCCCTGGCGCTGATGGCCAACCAGGGCGGCCGTTTCCGCAAGGTCTGACGCGGCGCGACGTCCGGGCCTTTTGGAAAACCGGCCCGGACCTGCTATATGTCCGCCTCGACCCCGAAGAGCCGGACACCCCCTTGAGCGTCACCCTCGACCTGTCGCGCGTCTCGTCCGACGCCGCGCCCGCAACCTCCGTCACCAAGCCGCTGGTCAATCTGTCGGGCCTCACGCGCCCGCAGTTGGTCGCCGCCCTGGTCGAGAGCGGGGTGGTCGAGCACGGCAAGGCCAAGATGCGGGCGACCCAGATCTTCCGTTGGATGCATCATCGCGGCGTCACCGACTTCGCGGCGATGAGCGACGTCGCCAAGGAAACCCGCGCGCGCCTGGCCGAGGCCTTCACGATCGCCCGGCCCGAGATCGTCGAGCGCCAGGTCAGCCAGGACGGCACCCGCAAGTGGCTGATCCGCATGGCCCCGGGCATCGAGGTCGAGAGCGTGTTCATTCCGGGCGTCGGCCGCGCTGGGGCCCTGTGCGTCTCCAGCCAGGTCGGCTGCACGCTGAATTGCAGCTTCTGCCACACTGGCACCCAGCCGCTGGTCCGCAACCTGACCACGGCCGAGATCGTCGCCCAGGTCCAGGTCGCCAAGGATGACCTCGGCGAATGGCCCTCGGATAAGGAGGATCGCCAGCTCTCGAACATCGTGTTCATGGGCATGGGCGAGCCGCTGTATAATCTGGGCCAGGTCGCCGACGCGATCGAGATCATCAGCGACAACGAGGGCATCGGCATCTCGCGTCGCCGGATCACCGTCTCGACCTCGGGCGTCGTTCCGATGCTGGAGAAGCTGGGCGAGACGACCCAGGCCATGCTGGCGATCAGCCTTCACGCCACCAACGACGCCCTGCGCGACGTCCTGGTGCCGCTGAACAAGAAGTACCCGATCGCCGAGCTGATGGCGGGAATCCGCGCCTATCCCGGCCTCTCGAACGCGCGCCGCGTGACGTTCGAGTACGTGATGCTGAAGGGCGTCAACGACAGTCCCGAGGAAGCGCGGGCCCTGGTCAAGCTGATCAAGGGCATCCCCGCCAAGATCAACCTGATCCCGTTCAATCCCTGGCCGGGCAGCGATTATCAGTGCTCGGACTGGGCGACGATCGAGGCCTTCGCCGCGATCCTCAACAAGGCCGGCTATTCCTCGCCGATCCGCACCCCGCGCGGCCGCGACATCCTGGCCGCCTGCGGCCAGCTGAAGAGCGAGAGCGAGAAGGTCCGGGCCTCGGCCCTGCGCAAACTGTCGCTGGCGGCGATGGCCGGCGTGCTTAGCGAGGATGATGACGAGGCGGCCTAGGCCTCCTCGCTCTCCTCCACGGTTTTCTTAAGTCGGCTGAGCATGCTTGCCGCATAGGTCGCGTACGGGCCGATCCAGCGCTCGTGGATGGCGTGGATCGGCAGGGCGTCCAGATGGTTCCATCGTTCGCGCCCGCGCCGCTCGGCGACGACCAGGCCAGCCTCTTCGAGAACCCCCAGATGCTGCATGACCGTGCAGCGGTCCAGTTCGGGAAACCGCGCGCACAGCATGCCGGTCGTCAGCGACTCGGCCTTCAGCAGATCCAGCATTTGCCGCCGCGCCCGGTGGGCCAAGGCCTTGAAGATCAGGTCGGCTTCGTCCTCGCTTGACATGTTATAAATCTATAACACATTGTCGCGCCCATCAAGGATGGAGAGGCTCCATGTCCCACGAATTCACCGTCAGCGGCCGGATCGCCAAGCCCGTCGCGGAGGTCTTCGAAGCTGTCGTCGATCCCAAGAAACTCTCCGGCTACTTCACGACGGGCGGCGCTCAAGGTCGGCTCGAGACCGGCTCGACCGTGACCTGGGATTTCCACGACTTCCCCGGCGCCTTTCCGGTCGAGGTGGTCGAGGTCGTCCAGAACGAGAAAATCGTTCTTCGCTGGGGCGCCTCGGAGCCCGGCGCGACCTACAAGACGACGGTCAGCATGACCTTCGTCGACACCGGAGATGGGCGCACTCTCGTGAAGATCCACGAGGCGGGCTGGAGCGAAACCCCGGCGGGGGAGAAGGCCGCGTTCGGCAATTGCGAGGGCTGGACCGGCATGCTCTGCGCCCTGAAGGTCTTCGTCGAACACGGCCTCAATCTGAGAGAGGGCTTCTACAAGTAATTCGGTCGCACACGCGCCCCCTACGCAAGCCTTGGCCTGCCGTGTTAGTCAGGAGGCCGCACCTTTCCGGGGGTAGTCCGCGTCCATGCCTTCCCAGCTTCAGTCGCCCGAGGTCCAGGCCTTCGCCACCGGCTTTCCGATCACCCTCCTGCATGCGGGGGTGACGTTGATCATGCTGATCCTGGGCACGACGCTCTATGCGCTGATGACGCCGCACAAGGAGATCACGCTGATCCGCGAGGGCAACTCCGCGGCCGCCCTGTCGCTGGGCGGGGTGATGGTGGGCCTGGCCGTTCCTCTGGCGGTGTCGCTGAGCGCGGCGACGTCGGTGGTCGAGATCGTCATCTGGGGCGCGGCGACCACGGCCGTGCAGCTGCTCGTTATCCGTTGCACAGACATGGTCCTGAAAGGGTTGCCCGAACGCATTCAGGACGGCGAGATTTCGGCCGCGGCCCTGCTGGTCGGCGCCAAACTCGCCACGGCCCTGATCCTAGCCGCCGCCGTGGCCGGCTGAGCGGACGCGGAGCGTCCCCATGCATTTCCCCAAGCTCCCTGACTGGCTGGTCTATGCGGTGGTGGTCAGCGCCCTGCTGGTCGTCGCCGTGGGCCGGCAGGAGCGATCGGACGCGCCGCCGCCGCCGCCGCCGGTGCCTGGCGAGGAGGGGTTGCCGCTGGGGCCGTCCTCGCCGTTCGATCCGTCGATCGTGGTGCAGGTGCCCGAGCGGCCCGAGCCGGGATCCGGCACCGCCTTCTCGATCGGCGACGACGGCGCTTGGCTCACCGCACGGCACGTGGTCGACGGCTGCAAGCAGGCCGCGATCGTGGTCGCCGACGGGCGCGGAGTCGCGGCCAGGGTCCATGTCGATCCGCGCGCCGACGCGGCGCTTCTGACCACAGAGGGCGGCGCGCCCGCCGTACCGCTCGGCATCGATCAGCCGCTACGTCGGGGCGCGCGGGCCTACCATCCCGGTTTCCCGCAGGGGCATCCGGGCGAGGCGGCTTCGCGATTGCTGGGGCGCGAGAACCTGGTGGTTCATGGTCGCGGCGCGCGCACCGAGCCGGTGCTGGTCTGGGCCGAGGTTGGCCGCACCGACACCCTGAAGGGCACGCTGTCGGGTCTGTCCGGCGCGCCCGCGCTGGATGCGGCGGGCCGCGTGATCGGCGTCACCGTCGCCGAGGCTCCGCGTCGCGGGCGCATCTACACGACCGCGCCCGAGACCCTGAAGACGCTGTTGGGCCCTCGCCGTCATCCGTCGCCTTCGGAATTCGCGCCGAACGAGCCGATCACGACAGAGAACTACGGCCGTGTGGCCGACGGCCTGCGCCGCGACCTGCGCGTGGCCCAGGTGGTGTGCCTGGCGGTCTAGGTTTCGGCGAGGGTCTC
>JAYRLX010000388.1:0-3877 GCA_041905125.1 Caulobacter sp.
GGTCTGGTTCTCGACGACGATGATCACCTGGCGGGGACCATCCTGCGCCGCGCCCTTGCCCAGGCGTTGCGACAGGTCAATGACCGGCATGACCTGGCCGCGCAGGTTGATGACGCCGCGTACGAAGGGCGGGGCGTCGGGCAGCGGGGTCGGCGGGGTGACGCCCCGGATTTCACGGACGGCGCTGACGGGCACGCAATAGGTCTGGGCGCCGACTTCGAAAGACAGGACCTGCAGGGCCTGGCCTTGGGCGTAAGACACGGTGGTGGTCATGGCGGCCTCCGGGGAGCGCGAATTTCGTCTCCGGCAAGCTCGCGGAAAAAGATGAACAAACCGGTTCCAGGAACCCGACAAATTCGTTCAGGCGCCGTTCAGGCGGGAAGGCCGATCGTCCTCGTGACGCTTGAGGGGCGCGCCGCGCCGGAAGCGATAGAGGTCAGGGAGGCCGTCATGGTCCGCAAGTTCGTCAACACCCTGGGCCGGGTCGGGGCCGGCGTCGCCGCCCTGTCGCTGGCCGCCGCCGCCACCTCGGCTTCGGCCGATCCGCGCTATTATCACCGCTATCACAAGGACAAGGGCGACGACGTCGCCGTGGCCGCGATCGCGGCCGGCGTGCTGGGCCTGGCGGTCGGCGCGGCCTTGTCCGACAACGATCGGCGCGATCGGTACGACGATCGCTATTACGGCCGCCGCGCCTATGCGCCGCCGCCTCCGCCGCCCCCGCGCTACTATGGTTATGGCTACGGCTACGCCCCGCGCCCGTACTATGGCGACCGCGAATGCTGGACGACCCGCGAGTACGACCGCTGGAGCGGCAGCTACTACGAACGCACCGTGTGCCGCTGAGACATACGGACGAACGGATCGCCGTTGTGAGCCGGCGATCCGCCTTTGAGCCCCAGGTCCGCCCGTCCTGGGGCTTTTTGTCGCGGCGAAGCGTGGCGGGACTCGACTCCGCGCTCAAATGAGAACAAAAAAGGAACATTACTCCCCAGTCGCAGGAGAGCTCTGATGTCGCCGCTCGGCCCCTCGTCCCTATCGTCCAGCCCGTTCGGCGCCGGCCTGCGCCTGACCGAGGACCGCCTGGACATCGCCGAGGCCGTGCTGGCGGGCGCCTGGCGCACCTTGCGAGCGGCCGGCTTCGGCGAGGCCGAGGTGCAGGCCCTGTTCGACCAGATCGCCGACCGTCCCGAGGATCTGGCCCGCCGCCTGCGCCGGATGGCCAACGCGGCGTGAGGAGCGATCAGCCCAGGCGCTGCAACAGCGCCTGGAGGATTTCCGCCCGCTGGGTGGTTTCGACCGAGATCCGACCGGTCAGTTCGCGCACGCCCGCCGGATAGGCTTCGCCGCCTTCGGCGATGGCCTGGGCCTGGTCGGCCAGCCGGCGCAGATCGCGCTCCAGGCGTTCGACCTCTTCGCGCGCCAGCATGCGGGCCTCGGCCTGCAGGCGTTTGACGCGTTGGGCGGTGGTCTCGGGACCCCGCCCGAGGTCGTAGATCTCGGCCACACCCGAGACGGGCGGCACGATCTTCAGCGGCTTGCCGGCCATGGATTAAGGGCTCCTAGAGACGGGCCGTGGGCGCCGTTCCCGTCGTCGCCCCGAAAGCGGGACAGCGTGGCGCGGCGGCCACGGCGCGAGGCGCGGCCTAGTCGGCGTCCTGCACGCGGGTCGTCGGACGGTCGTCGCCGGACGAGACCTCCTGATGCCAGACGGCCTGCTTGTCTTCGTAGGAAATGCCTTCGGTCTCGCCGGGCAGGCGCTGCTCGCCGGCCGCGCGCTGGGCGGCCTTCAGCGCCGCGTCGTGGCTGGGGAAGGTCTCGGAGAAGGTGTCGCCCACCTTGTAGGCCCAGCCGCCGTCATGCTCGACGATGGTGTAAGTGACTTCGGTCATGGGGCGTCTCCGTGAAGCTTGGACGTCGAAACGGTCCGCCACCTTGGGTGGTTCCGATGACGCTGTCTTGTCGGAAAGCGTCAGGCCTTAGGCCACCTTCACCCGCGCCGCGCTTTCCGGCAGGTCCGTCCCGAACGCGCGCTGGAAGAACTCGGCCACCGTGGGGCGCTCAAGCTCGTCGCACTTGTTCAGGAAGGTCAGCCTAAAGGCCAAGGCGACGTCGTGATCGAAGATCTCGGCGTTCTGGGCCCAGGTGATCACGGTCCGCGGGCTCATGACCGTCGAGATGTCGCCGTTCATGAAGGCGTTGCGGGTCATGTCGGCGACACGGACCATGGCCGCGATCGTGCGCTTGCCCTCGGCCGTGTCGTAGGATGGGTTCTTGGCCAGCACGATCGCCGCCTCGACGTCGTGCTCGAGGTAGTTCAGCGTCGTGACGATCGACCAGCGGTCCATCTGGCCTTGGTTGATCTGCTGGGTGCCGTGATAGAGGCCCGTGGTGTCGCCCAGACCGATCGTGTTGGTCGTGGCGAACAGGCGGAAGTACGGATTGGCGCGGATGACGCGGTTCTGGTCCAGCAGGGTCAGCTTGCCGCCGGCTTCCAGCACGCGCTGGATCACGAACATCACGTCCGGACGGCCGGCGTCGTATTCGTCGAACACCAGGGCGATCGGGCGCTGCAGCGACCAGGGCAGGATGCCTTCGCGGAATTCTGTGACCTGCTTGCCTTCCTTCAGGACGATGGCGTCCTTGCCGACGAGGTCGATGCGCGAGACGTGGCTGTCCAGGTTCACCCGAACCAGCGGCCAGTTCAGGCGCGCGGCCACCTGCTCGATGTGGGTCGACTTGCCGGTGCCGTGATAGCCCTGGACCATCACACGGCGGTCCTTGGCGAAGCCCGCGCAGATCGCCTTGGTCGTCTGGGGATCAAAGCGGTAGGCGCTGTCGATCTCCGGCACGTGCGGATCGCGGTGGCTGAAGGCCGGAACCTTCATGTCGCTGTCGACGCCGAACGCATCGCGCAGCGTCACCCACTTGTCGGGGACCAGGGTGATCAGCGGATCTTGGGCGGAGCTGGTTTCGGCGAACTCGGGCATGCTTCCCGATTAGCGCCTTGACGCTTGGTTAGGGAAGAGGGCGCCGCGCCGCGACGCCCTTTCCATGTCGTTTTTTAGCGGTTGGCGATGATCACCGAGGCGATCAGGCCGGTGGCGACGGCGGCCAGGACGTACTGGTTGTCGACCTTGCGCCATTGGTAGCCGCGCGGCGGGGCGCGCAGGCCGTGGCGGCGCCAGTCGCTGACATAGTAGGCCCGGTCGCGGTAGCGGGCGTCCAGGCGCTGGCCCTTGGCCCAGCGACGGTACTCGCGGCGATCCTCTCTGCGGTCCTGGCGGGCCTCGTGCCGAGCCTGGTCGCGGCGGCCCTGCTCGTAGGCGCGATCGCGGCTGTCGTAACGGTTGTCATGGCGGTAGGCCTGGGCCGAGGCGGCGGTCGCGCCGCTCGCCAGCATCAGCACGGCCACCGAAGCGGTCAGAATGCGTTTCATGTCGATCTCCTTTGTCCAGGATCGAAGCCTATTGGGCTTCACATGGTCCTGACCTGAACGAGCCTGTTCGGCTTAAGTTCATGTTTCAAAAGAGAAATGTTGTGGCCGAGCGAGGACTTAATCTGTGTTTCGTCTGGACTTTCCGAGACTTGTGGCCGTCGCCCGTCGCGAGATCGGCGCCGCCTCGGCGCTGCTGATCGTCGCCCTCGGCGCCATGGGTTTCCTGGCCATCGCCGACGAGGTCGCCGAGGGCGAGACCCACGCCCTGGACCTGGCCGTGCTCAGCGCGCTGCGCGTCGAGGGGCGGCCAGGAACCCTGGTGGGACCAGAATGGCTGCACATCGCCGCGACCGACGTGACGGCGCTGGGCTCGGTGACGGTGCTGGGACTCGTCATTCTGCTGGCCTTCGCCCTGCTGGCGTCGTTGCGGCGCTGGAG
>JAYRLX010000389.1:0-3873 GCA_041905125.1 Caulobacter sp.
CGGGCCCTTAGGAGCCAGCAGCGGCGGCGACAGCCAGACCTTGGCCTTGCCGCCCTTGAAGGTCCCGGCCAGCTCGGCCGCGAAGCGTCCGTCGGTATAGAGCCGCGCGACCTCGTACTCGTCCTTGTAGGCCATCAGCTTGTAGAGGTTGGTCGCCGCCGCGCGGGTCAGCGGCAGGGCGCTTTCGGCGCCCGACACCGAAGCCTCGGCGCTGCGGACCTTGGCGATCTTGTCCGCATAGCGCTGGGCGTAGGCCGCGTTCTGGTACGCCGTCAGCTCGCGGATGCGGTGGGCGATCAGGTCGTCCAGCGGCATGGTCTCGGGCGTGGCGACCTTGTCTTCCTTGACCGCGATCGAGGCGGGGTCATGGGCCACGCGGCGACCCAGCTCGAAGGCCTGCAGGTTGGCGTCGGCGTCGACGCCGTTCAGCTTGATCGCGCGGTAGAGGGCGCGGCTGGAGACCGGGATCACCCCGCGCTGCCAGGCGAAGCCGACCATGATCATGTTGGCGTAGATGGCGTCGCCGAACTGGCTCTCGGCCAGGTGCTGGGCCGGGCAGGCGTCGAAGGTCTGGGTCGCGCCCTTGACCCGCCGGGCCATCGACCCGCTGTCGAAGCGGATGTCGCGGCTGGTGACGAAGTCGGCGGTCGGGGCGAAGTCGCTGTTGCCGAAGGCCCGCGTGCGGTCCTTGGCGTACAGCGACAGGCCCTCCGGCGAGGCCGCCACCAGCAGATCACAGGCGATCAGCACGTCGGCGCTGGCGGCGGGCACGCGGCCGCCGACCACGGTCTCTTCGGTCTCGCCGATCTTGACGTGGCTGAACACCGAGCCGCCCTTCTGGGCCAGACCCGTCATGTCGACCACGCTGCCTGAGCGGCCGTCGATATGGGCGGCCATGGCCAGGATCGAGGCCACGGTGGTGACGCCCGTGCCGCCGACGCCGGTGAACAGGATCTTGCGCACGCCCGTGAACGGCTCGAACTCGGGCAGCGGCGTCGACTCGGCGGTCAGGGCCGCCGGCGTCTTCTTGCCTTGCGCGCTCTGCGCCCCTTCCAGGGTGATGAACGACGGGCAGAAGCCCTGGACGCAGCTGTAGTCCTGATTGCAGCTGGACTGGTTGATCTTGCGCTTGCGGCCGAACTCCGTGGCCAGCGGCTCGACCGAGACGCAGTTGGACTTGACCGAGCAGTCGCCGCAGCCCTCGCAGACCAGCGGGTTGATGAAGACGCGCTGGGTCGCCTTGGGCATGGAGCCGCGCTTGCGGCGGCGGCGCTTTTCGGTGGCGCAGGTCTGGTCGTAGAGCAGCACCGTGGTCCCGGGCGTGTCGCGCAGCATCTCCTGCACGCGGATCAGCTCCGAGCGCGGGAAGATCTCGACGCCGGGGGCCAGGCCCTCGACGCCCTCGTAGCGCTTGAGGTCGTCGACGACGATGACGGTCTTCTTGACGCCCTCCGCCGCCAGCTGGCGGGTGATCTGGGCGGGGGTGAAGCCGCTCTCGGCCCGCTGGCCGCCGGTCATGGCGACGGCGTCGTTATAGAGCAGCTTGTAGGTGATGTTGGTCCCGGCCGCGATCGCGCCGCGGATCGCCAGCGACCCCGAGTGGTTGTAGGTGCCGTCGCCCAGGTTCTGGAAGACGTGCTTCTCGGACGTGAACGGCGACGCGCCAACCCAGGTCAGGCCTTCGCCGCCCATGTGGGTGTTGAGGTCCGTCGAGGGGTCGTTGAAGCTGGCCATGTAGTGGCAGCCGATGCCCGCCAGCGCCCGGCTGCCTTCCGGCAGCTTGGTCGAGGTGTTGTGCGGGCAGCCCGAGCAGAAGAACGGCTTGCGGGCCTGGTCGGCGGCCAGGCTGACGGCGGCGACGCCGGCGGCGCTGACGCGGTTCAGATAGGCGCGCGCCCGCTCCATGTGCGGGCCGTCGGGCAGGCGGTCGTAGATGGCGAGGGCGATTTCGGCGACCGACAGCGAGCCCAGCTCGGACAGCAGCGGCCCGCCCTTCTCGTCTGTCTTGCCGATCACGCGCGGGCGCGCCTGGGCGGGAAGATCATAGAGCGCGGCGCGAGCCTGGGGCTCGATCAGGGCGCGCTTGTGCTCGATGACCATCAGGGTCTCGAGGCCGGCGGCGAAGGCGCGCAGGCCTAGAGGCTCGAGCGGCCAGGGCATGCCGACCTTGTAGATCGAGACGCCCAGGTCGGCGGCCTGCTGCAGGGTCATGCCCATGGCCGTGAAGGCTTCCAGCACGTCCTTATAGGCCTGGCCCTGGCAGACGATGCCGAGACGGGCCTTGCCGACCCGCACGTGCGAGGCGCCCAGCACCACGCGGTCGATGCCGTTGGCGCGGGCGAAGGCCAGGGCCGCCGGGAGCTTGTGGAGCCGCATGCGCCGCTCCTTCTCCATCGGCTGGTCCTTCAGCCGGATGCCGAGGCCGCCGGGCGGGAACGGGAAGTCGGGGGTGACCAGCTTGTGGCGGTCCAGCGAGACGTCGATCGTGACGCCCGAGTCCATGGTGTCGGCCAGGGCGATCATGCCAGTCCACAGGCCGGAGAAGCGCGACAGCGACAGGCCCAGGATCCCGTAGTCCAGCACTTCCTGCACGTCGGCCGGCGCCAGCACCGGCATCTCGAAGTCCTGGAAGGCGAACTCGGACTGCGACGGCAGGGTCGAGCTCTTGCAGTTGTGGTCGTCGCCGGCCACCGCCAGCACGCCGCCGGTCGGGAACACGCCCGCGAAATTGGCGTGCTTGAAGACGTCGCCGGTGCGGTCGACGCCGGGCGCCTTGCCGTACCACATGCCGAACACGCCGTCGTAGAGCGCGCCCGGGAACAGATTCGCCTGCTGGCTGCCCCACACGGCGGTGGCGGCCAGATCCTCGTTGACGCCTTCCTTGAAGACGACGTCGTGGACGGTCAGCAGCTTGTTGATCCGCGCGGCCTGCTGGTCGAGACCGCCCAGCGGCGAGCCTCTGTAGCCGGACAAAAAGCCCGCCGTATTCAATCCCAGCTTGCGATCCAGGCGCTTGCGATCGAGCAGAACGCGCAGCAGCGCCTGCACGCCAGTGATGAAAGCTCGACCATCTTCGAGCACATATTTGTCGTCGAGCGTGACTTCCGAGTGCCGCATGGCAAAAATTTTCCTCCCGGGTCTTCCCGCCCGTAACGCAATATCTTATAGAAGCGCGGAAATTGTTTGCCCAAGGCGTGCCCGACTCGTGGCCGTTTTGCGCACGAAGTGAGCGTCAACGCCCGCTGGGGGGAGGAATTTCTTGTCCGAACAACTCGACGCCGTGGATGCCAAGATCCTCGATCTCATCCAACACGACGCCGGACTGTCCGTCGCCGAGATCGCCGAACGAGTCGGCCTGTCGTCCAGCCCGTGCTGGCGCCGGATCAAGCGGCTGGAGGACGCCGGCGTCATCCAGCGCCGCGTGACCATCCTGGACCGCGAGAAGCTAGGCCTGGGCTTCGAGGTCTATTGCACCGTCAAGCTGTCCCTTCCGACCAAGGAAAATCTGGACACCTTCGAACAGGCGGTCGCCAAGTGGGCCGAGGTCGTCCAGTGCGCCACCGTGACCGGCGCGGCCGACTACGAGATGCGCATCGTCACCCGCGACATGCGCGCCTTCGACGAATTCCTGCGCGACAAGCTGCTGTCGCTGGGCCTGGTATCGAACATCGAGAGCCGCATCGTGATCCGCGGCGTCAAGAACTCGACCGCCGTGCCGCTGGGCCTGATCAGCCCGTATGTGAGCCCGCTGGGCTAATCCTTAGGACGGCGCGTGGCGGCTGAGGGGCCGCCGCGCGTCGATCTTCCGACAATCCGGGGAGAGGCCACATGGCCCCATCGAGCGCTGGCGGCGCGTCGACGCGACGCGTGCTG
>JAYRLX010000017.1:0-22490 GCA_041905125.1 Caulobacter sp.
CGCCGCTTTTTCGATCGGCTGGTTTTCGCCGGAGAACCTTCGCACGCCGCCAACGCCAACGCCTATGACAAGGCCCAACGCGAGCGGATGCGTCTGCTGACGGAGGCCGCCGAGCGCGGCGCGGCGCCGGATGCAACCTGGCTCGACGCGCTCGAGGCTCGTTTGGCCGAGAGCGGCGCGTTGATGGCGCAGGCCCGCGCACGGACCCTTCAGGCCTTGCAGGCCGAGATCGACGGACGCGGCGATCGGCCTTTCCCCCAGGCGCGCCTGACCCTCACGGGCGATTGGGAGAAGCTGGCGATCGAGGGCGTTCCGTTCGCCGAGATCGAAGGCAGGCTGGCCTCGGCGCTTGCCGCCGCGCGGGCGCGCGATGGCGCCGCCGGCCGGGCCTTGACCGGCCCTCATCGCGGCGATCTGGCCATCTTCCATGTCGAGAAGGACCGTCCGGCGGCCGAATGCTCGACCGGAGAGCAGAAAGCCCTGATTTTGAACCTCGTTTTGGCCCAGGCCGCGCGACTTTCGCGTGCGGAATCCGCGCCGAATCCTGTAATATTGCTCGACGAAGTCGCCGCGCATCTCGATCTTGCCAGACGAGCCGCATTGGCCGACGAACTCACGGCGCTCAAGCTCCAGGCCTTCCTCACCGGCACGGACGAGTCGCTGTTCGACCATCTCAAGGGTCGGGCGCTAGGCGTTCGCGCGGGCGACGCCGGCCTGACCGCCCTGGAAGACGACTGACCGAGAACACCGAAGACCAAGTTCCCGAAATGTCGACCGAGGAAGCCGCCGCCCAGTACGGCGCGGACTCGATCAAGGTTCTCAAGGGTCTGGACGCCGTCCGTAAGCGCCCCGGCATGTATATCGGTGACACCGACGACGGGTCGGGCCTGCACCATATGGTCTACGAAGTCGTCGACAACGCCATCGACGAGGCGCTGGCGGGTCACGCCACCAAGGTCCAGGTGATCCTGAACGCCGACGGCTCTGTGACGGTCACCGACGACGGCCGCGGCATCCCGGTCGGCATCCACGAGGAAGAAGGCGTCTCGGCGGCGGAGGTCATCATGACCCAGCTGCACGCCGGCGGTAAGTTCGACCAGAACAGCTACAAGGTCTCGGGCGGCCTGCACGGCGTGGGCGTCTCCGTCGTCAACGCGCTGTCGGACTGGTTGGAACTTTTGATCCACCGTGACGGCAAGGTTCACCAGATGCGCTTCGAGCGCGGCGACGCGGTCACCTCGCTGAAGGTCACCGGTGACTCGCCTGTCCGCACGGAGGGGCCCAAGGCCGGCGAGACGCTGACCGGTACGGAAGTCACCTTCTTCCCGTCCAAAGACACCTTCGCATTCATCGAGTTCGACCGGAAAACGCTCGAACACCGTCTGCGCGAACTGGCGTTCCTGAACTCGGGCGTGACGATCTGGTTCAAGGACCATCGCGACGCCGAGCCTTGGGAGGAGAAGCTCCACTATGAAGGCGGCATCGAGGCCTTCGTTCGCCACCTGGACAAGGTCAAGACGCCGCTGCTGAAGGCGCCGATCACGGTGCGCGGGGTCAAGGACAAGGTCGAGGTCGACCTCGCCATGTGGTGGAACGACAGCTACCACGAGCAGATGCTGTGCTTCACCAACAACATCCCGCAGCGGGATGGCGGCACGCACCTCTCGGCCTTCCGCGCGGCCCTGACCCGGATCATCACCAGCTACGCCGAAAGCTCGGGCATCCTGAAGAAGGAGAAGGTCAACCTCGGCGGCGAAGACGCCCGCGAAGGCCTGACTTGCGTGCTGTCGGTCAAGGTGCCGGACCCGAAGTTCAGCTCCCAGACCAAGGACAAGCTGGTTTCGTCCGAAGTGCGCCCGGCCGTGGAGGGCTTGGTCTCCGAAGGTCTGTCGACCTGGTTCGAAGAACACCCGAACGAGGCCAAGGCCATCGTCTCGAAGATCGCCGAAGCCGCCGCGGCGCGCGAGGCCGCCCGCAAGGCGCGCGAACTGACCCGCCGCAAGAGCGCCCTCGACATCACCAGCCTGCCCGGCAAGCTGGCCGACTGCTCCGAGCGCGATCCGGCCAAATCCGAGATCTTCATCGTCGAGGGCGACTCGGCCGGCGGCTCGGCCAAGCAGGCCCGCAACCGCGACAACCAGGCCGTCCTGCCCCTGCGCGGCAAGATCCTGAACGTCGAGCGCGCCCGCTTCGACAAGATGCTGTCGTCGGACCAGATCGGCACGCTGATCACGGCCCTGGGCGCGGGCATCGGCCGCGACGACTTCAATCCGGACAAGGTGCGCTACCACAAGATCGTGCTGATGACCGACGCCGACGTCGACGGCGCGCACATCCGCACCCTGCTGCTGACCTTCTTCTACCGGCAGATGCCGGAGCTGATCGAGCGCGGCTACATCTATATCGCCCAGCCGCCGCTCTATAAGGCCAGCAAGGGCAAGTCCTCGCGCTATCTGAAGGACGACGCAGAGATGGACGCCTTCCTCGTGGACGAGGGCGTCGACGGCGCCGAGCTGGATCTGGCGTCCGGCGAGCGCCTGATCGGCCAGGATCTTCTGGCCCTGGTGCAGACCGCGCGCTCGGCCAAGGCCAATATCGACCGCTTGGCCGCTCGCGCGCCCGCCACGGCTATCGAGCAGTCGGCTCTGGCCGGCCTTTTCGGTGAGAGCCCCGACCCCGCCGCGGCCGCCAAGCGCCTGGACCTATACGCCGAGGAAGGTGACGGCCCCTGGAGCGGCGAGCGCGGCGAGACCGGTTTCGTCTTCAGCCGCGTGCGCCGCGGCGTTTCCGAGCGCGTGGTGCTCGACGACGTGCTGATGCACGCCGCCGATGCGCGTCGCCTCGCCGAACGCTCGGTCAAGCTGGCCGAGATCTTCTCTGGCCGGGCGGTCTTCCGCCGCAAGGACAAGTCGACGACCGTTCGCGGCCCGCTGGATCTGGTGAACGCCGTGCTCGATGCTGGCCGCAAGGGGCTGACCATCCAGCGTTACAAGGGTCTTGGCGAGATGAACCCCGAACAGTTGTGGGAGACCACGCTGGACGCCGAAGCGCGCACCCTGCTGCAGGTTCGCGTCAATCACGCCGACGATGCCGACGATATGTTCAGCCGCCTGATGGGCGACCTCGTCGAACCGCGCCGTGAGTTCATCCAGGAGAACGCCCTGGACGCGGAGGTCGACGTCTAGTCTATCGCGGCCATCTACTCGCAAACGATTGTTTTCTAAGCGCCGGGCGCCCGTTTCGAGGGCGTTCCGGCGTTTTTGCATCGTGGAGGCGACGAGAACCCAAAGCGACCCTGTCATGTCGTCGCGCGGTCATGGCGAGGGCGTCATCTTCCTGAGTGCAGGTGATTCGCTTAAGCGTGCGTGGGGGCGCGTTGGTTATGGAACAAGACTCCAGTTTTCGCCCAGAACGGATCCTGGACTTGTCTGAACGGCTTTCGAGCGTTGCGGGCGAGAAGATCGGCGAGATCGCGAGAGTCAACCGCGCCGCCAAGATGCTCTCGATCAATGCTCTGATCGTCGCGGCGCGCGCCGGCGAGGCCGGCAAAGGCTTCGCCATCGTCGCCGAGGAATTCAAGAAGATCTCGACAGAGATCGACGCTGTGGCCGCCGCGCTCGAAAGCCAGGTCCGCGCCGACCTCGACGAACTGTCCGCCATTGGCGGCGCGATCCTCTCGCACATGCGGGGGCAGAGGCTGGCCGATCTGGCGCTCAACGCCATCGAGATCGTCGACCGCAATCTCTACGAGCGCACCTGCGACGTGCGTTGGTGGGCGACGGATTCCGCGGTGGTCGCCTGTCTCGGCGAGGACGACGAGGGCGCTCGCCTTCATGCCAGCAACCGCCTGGGCGTCATCCTCGACGCCTACACTGTCTATCTGGATCTCTGGATCTGCGACGCGCGGGGGAGGGTGGTCGCCAACGGCCGGCCGTCCCGCTATCCCAACGTCGTTGGTCAGTCCGTCGCCGACACGCGCTGGTTCCAGGAGGGGCTGCGCACCGCGAGCGGGGACGACTTCGTCGCCTGCGACATCGAGCGCTGCCGGGCGCTGGGCGATGCGCCCGTCGCGACCTACGCCACGGCTATACGGGCCGGCGGCGAGGCCGCTGGCAAACCCCTGGGAGTCCTCGGCGTGCATTTCGACTGGCGCCCGCAAGCCCAGGCCGTCGTGGACGGTGTCCGTCTCACGAGCGAGGAGCGTGAACGCTCTCGCGTGATGTTGCTCGACCAGAAGGGCCGTGTCCTGGCGTCTTCGGACAATCAGGGCGTACTTACGGAAATCTTCCCTCTCGACACGTCGGCCGGGCCGATGGGCAGCTACGCCGACGGCGAGGTGACGGTCGGCTACGCCCTGACCCCTGGATACGAGACCTATGCTGGTCTTGGCTGGTACGGTTGCCTCGTCCAGCGTCAGCAAGTTCCGGGATTAACCACGGCCGCAGCCTAATCTTAACCAAAACGCTTGCTGATTAACCGAACTATTTACCCGCTAGCAGGCGAAAACGACTAGATTCTTGGCATTTCATCTGGATTTTCCCGCCGCGGCGTTGCATTGCAAAGCCGCGCGTGTTTTTTTTAGGCCTAACGAGCCCGATGACGAAGTCTGATAGTTCTGCCGGGGGCGGAGAGACGCGTCATATTCTTAGTCTAAGGCTCGTTCGCGCGTTCCTTTCGCGGGGATCTGCACGAAAAGTGTGATTTCCGGGAAACGCTTCCGTCGAGAAATCGACAGGAGCGCGCGTTCTGGGCTAGAGAATTCGTTTACATTGTCCTAAAGGGACGCCGTTAATTTGGAGGGAGCAGTCATGGCTTCTCATCGCGTTCGGGCGATCGCTATCAGCTTGGCCGTTGCGCTGGCGCCGATGGGCGCTGGCCAAGTCTGGGCTCAAAACACCCCGGCTCCTACGGCCGCTTCGCTGCAGGCCACTATCGCGGCCGCGGCCCAACAAGCCGCCTCGCAACCTGGTTTTGCTCGCCTCCGGCCCGAGGCGAAGCTGGCGGCGATCCAGGCCGCCGTGAGCGCCGCTCTGGCCGGGACCGGCGCTTCGCCGACGGTGATCGCCGCGGCTCTGGTGCAAGCGGTTGGGTCCGGCACGCTTTCGGCTGGCGTCGCCATTCAGGTGGCGTCCGCGGTCGCTCCGGAAATGACCCAGACCGTGGCCTCGGCTCCGGTCGTGACCCAGCAGCTGGCTGCTACGGGCCAATCGGCGACGGTCACCCAAACCGCCGCGACCACCGACGGTGGCGCGCCGAGCGTTCTGGTCAGCCTGCAAGGCGTTTCGCAAGCCGCTGGCGGCGACGCTGGCGCTGGCGCTGGCGCTGGCGCGGGCGGCACGACGACCACGACGACGCCGGCGCCGTACGATCCGTGCGCGGGCGTGGTCGCTGCCTACTGTGGGTAGCTAATAGCAATAAGTCTCAGGGCGGACCGGCGCGTCACGACGTGCGTCGGCCGTCCCTTCTGGTGGGGATAAACATGCGACTCCTTATGTGCTCGGCCGCCATGGCCTGCATCGCCTTGACCGCGCCTCAGGCCGTTCAGGCGCAAGATCTCGGTTCGAACTTCAAGCGCGACAAGAACGTCAGCGTCCGTCAGCGCCCGCGCCCGGATTATGAAGCGGCTGGCCAGAAGGCTGGCGGTTTCACGCTGTATCCGCGCGTCACCGCGGATGTCGAACGCAACGACAACATCTACGCCGTCGCCGCGGGCAAGACCAGCGACACCATCTGGCGTGTGAAGCCCGAAGTGGCTGTGCGCTCGGACTGGTCGCGCCACGCTCTGGGCCTGTTCGCCGGCGGTAACATCATCCGCTATTCGGACAAGAGCTCTGAAAACGCCGAGGAATATACGGTCTCCGCGAACGGCCGGCTCGACATCGAGCGCGGCTCGAACCTGACCGGCTCCGTCCAGACCCAGCGCCTGGTTGAACCCCGCACGGCGCCGACCTCCCCGGCCGCTTCGGGCAAGCCGGTGAAGTACGACCTGACGCAAGGCACGGTGGCTTACGTCAAGGAATTCAACCGCCTTCGCGTCTCGGGTCGCCTGGACGACAAGGACTTCAACTACAAGGACGTGCCGAACATCGCCGGCACGGGCATCGTCGACCAGGACTTCCGCGATCGCAACGAATTCTACTACGGCGCCAAGGCCGAGTACGCGGTCAGCCCCGACACGGCCCTCTATCTGTCGGCGACGGGCAACAAGAAGGACTACGACTCGAAGGCCGTCGCGACGAACCGCACGTCTGATGGCTATGTCGTCGGCGTCGGCGCCAACTTCGACGTCTCCGAACTCGTGCGCGGTGACGTGCAAGTCGGTTACATGTCGCAGTCCTACGACAACCCGGCGTTCGCCAAGATCGACGGCTTCAACGCCGCGGGGCGCCTGGAGTGGTTCCCGACGCAGCTGACCACGGTCGGTCTGAACGGTTCGCGGTCCATCGAAGAATCGACCGCTCCGGGTTCGCAGGGCTACGTCTCGAACAACCTCGGCGCGTCGATCGACCACGAGCTGATGCGCAACGTCCTTCTCTCGGCCGCCTATACGCACGGTAAGGACAACTACAAGGGCGTTGACCGCGACGACAAGCGCGACAACTTCTCCGCGACGGCGACCTATCTGCTGAACCGCCGCGTGGGCCTGTTCCTGACCTATAACTACCTCAAGCAGGACTCGTCTGGCGCCGCCAAGGGCGCTTCGTTCAAGGACAACAAGGTGATCGCTTCGGTCGCTCTTCAGTTCTAAGAAAAACGTCCACGAAACGGCAAGTTTTGCCGATTACTGAGAGTGGTTATGGACGGCTCCGGTTATGAAACTTCGAACGCTCCGGTGAATGACACCGGAGCGTTGTCTTTTGACCTGAATATCGCGATCGCGACCTTCAGGCGTCGCTTCCGCCTGTTCGCGGCGGTGGCCGTGGTGGTGTTCGCCGCGGTGGTTCTGTTCACTTTGCAGCAGACGCCTCGCTATACGGCGACGGCCCAGGTCATGCTGGACGTGCGCAAGGAACAGGTGACCGACATGAGCGCGGTTCTGTCGGGCCTGCCCGCGGACTCCGCCGTCGTCGACACCGAGGTCGAGGTCCTGAAGTCCCGTTCGCTCGCCGCGCGGGTCGTCAAGGATCTGAAGCTCGATCAAGACCCTTACTTCAACCCCTACCTGCCGAGCGCCAAGGGCGCCACGGCTTGGTTCTCGTCGTTGAAGAAGGCGGCCGCGCCCGTGGCCGTGACCGATCCCGCGGAGCTGCAGCGTCGACGTGAACGGATCGTCGACAATGTGCTCGGCGGTCTGAAGGTCCGTCGCTCGGGCCTGACCTATCTGATCTCGATTGAGTACACCCACACTGATCCCCGGCGTGCGGCGGACCTGGCGAATGCTTTCGCTAACCTGTACCTGACCGAGCAGCTCGAGGCTAAGTTCGACGCCACGCAGAAGGCCAACGAATGGCTGGATACCCGCGTCGCCGAGCTTCGCGACCAGGTCGCGCAGGCCGACGCCGCGGTTCAGCAGTACAAAATCGCGAACAACCTGCTCAGCGCCGAAGGCGCAACCCTGACGGAGCAGGAAATCTCCGGCCTGAACCAGCAGCTGGCTCTCAGCCGCGCCGCCCAGGCCGAGACGGATGCCCGCCTGGCCATCGCCCGTCAGCAGCTGGCCAGGGGCAGCACCGGCGAGGATGTCGGTGAGTCTTTGAACTCGCCCGTCGTGCAACAGCTGCGCAAGCAGCGGGCCGAAAAGAGCGCCCAGGTGGCCGATCTCAGCGGCCGTTACGGCGACCGCCACCCTGACCTGCTGAAGGCCAAGCGCGAGCTGGCTGACATCGACACCCAGATCCAGGCTGAAATCCGCCGCATCATCTCGAACCTGGAGGCCCAGGCTCAGGTGGCGCGTCAACGGACCGGCTCGGTCGCCGCGAGTGTTTCGCAGTCCAAGGGCACGCTCGCCGGCAATAACCGCGCCGCGATCGGCCTTGCCGAACTGGAACGCAAGGCGCAGTCCGTCAAAACTCTGTACGAGACCCTGTTGTCTCGCTTCAAGCAGACGACGACGCAGGAAGGCATCGAGCAGGCCGACGCCCGTGTGGTGTCGCCGGCCAAGATTCCGACCGGGGCCAGCTATCCCAAGCCGTCGTTGAACCTGGCCCTGGGGCTGGTGCTGGCTCTCGGTGCGGGCCTGGCTTCGATCGTGCTGGCTGAGATCCTGATGGCGGGCCTGTTCACCGAAGACGAGGTCGAACGTCGTCTGGGCCTGCCCTATCTCGGCGCTGTGCCGTCGCTCGACACCACCGTTGACGACGCCAAGACCCTGCGGGGCATGACGCCGCCGGAATACCTGATGGCCAAACCGCTTTCGAGCTTCGCCGAAAGCCTCCGGAAGCTGCGCGCCTCGATCCTGTTCTCCAAGGTCGGCGAAACGGTCAAGGTGATCGCGGTGACCTCGTCGCTTCCGGGCGAGGGCAAGACCACGACCACCTTCTCGTTGGCGCGCACGCTGGCGACGTCTGGCGCCAAGGTCATCGTCGTCGACTGCGACCTTCGACAAAGCGCCATCACCCAGTTCCTCAAGGAGCCGGCTAAGGTGGGCTTGCTGGAGGTCCTCAACGGCGTCGCCACGCTGGACCAGGCGTTGATCAACGACGAGAGCGGCGCGCACATCCTGCCGCTGGCGAAATCGGCCTACACGCCGCGTGACGTGTTGGGTTCGGCCGCCATGCACCGTCTGCTGCAGGAACTCCGCAACCGTTACGAGATCGTGCTTCTGGACACCGCGCCGCTGCTGGCGATCGCGGATACGCGCATCCTCGCGCCGCATACCGACGCCGTGGTGATGCTGGTCCGGTGGAAGAAGACGCCTGTGAAGGCGGTGCAGTCGGCCTTGGCCCTTCTGCAGGGAACGCGGGCGTTCATCGCCGGCGTCGCCCTTACCCAGATGGACCTCAAGGCTCAGTCCCGCTACGGCTACGGCGACTCCTACTACTACTACGCCAACTATCGAAAGTACTATGCGGACTAGGACCAAGTCGGGCGAGGGCACACCGTCGCCCGGCGCCGCTAGAACCCGAAAGCTGCAGGTTTCCGAGGGCGTCGCGATTGGCGCCCTCGTTGCTTTGGTCATGTCGGAAATCGTCGTGTTTGGCGCGAGCGATGTGGCCGTGGCCGCCGTCTTCGGTGTTCTGCAGTCTCTTTTTTTGCTGGTCTTGTTAAGCACATGCGCCTGGGCGCGGCGCGTGCCGAGCATCCTGGCGGCGCCGTGGCCTGGCTTGATGTTCCTGGCCGTGTTGATCGCCACCGCCTGGGCGCTGACGCCCTTTGGGCCCGGCGGGGCCCATCCCGTCTGGGCCTATGTCGGTAGCGGCGGTTCGATCACCGTCGATCGCTCCTCTCTCGTTCTGAGCTTGATGCGTCTGCTCGGGCTAGCCTGTCTTTTCTATGGCGCTTGGATCGTCGGGGCCTCAGAGACGCGGCGTCGCACGTTGATCTGGTGGCTGCTGCTAGCCCTGAGCGTGTTCGCTTCGACGGCCATCGTCGATCACGTTACGCTTCGAGGCGGGCGGCGGCTTACGGCGACCCTGCTGAGCCCGAACAGCGCCGCCACCTTGATGGGGATCGGCGTCGTGTACGCCCTGGGGTTCTTCTCGCAGTCTCTCCAGCGCGCCGGCGGGAGACTGCGTCTCGAACGGCTGGGGCTGGACGCCAGCCTCGCCCTCGGCGCCGCGGCCGTGTTCGCCGTCGCCTTGGCCTTGACGGCGTCTCGGGCCGGCATCTTCTCGACCGTGGTTGCGCTCGCGGTTCTTCTGACCTGGCAGGTCTTGGCGCAAGGGCGGAAGCTAAGCGCCATCGCGATCATTGGCGGCGCGGCCGCCTTGCTCGTCGTGGTCGGCGTCGCGATGCAGAGCGCCGATCTGACGGCGGCTCGTCTCGAAAACCTGCAAAGTGACGCCGCCGTGCGGCGGACCATCTTCGACGCGCACTGGGAGGCGTTCCAGGGCTCGCCCTGGTTCGGGTTCGGCCTTGGCTCTTTCCCGCTCGTCAACCAGCTGATCACCACCAGCGAAACCTTGCATGTCCTGTTTGACGTGCGGGCGACCCATAACCTCTATCTTCAATGGCTTGAGGAAGGCGGAGTCGTCGGGACCATCCTGATGGCGGCCTGGGCTCTGGTCGCCTTGGGACGAACCGCGAGAGAAGGCCTCAAGCCCGGGACGGCCGGGATGCTGGCGCGGGCGACGGTCGCCGCCGCTGTCCTGGTGCTTCTGCACGGTCTCTCGGATTTCGCGGTCCAGGTGCCGGCCTTGCAGGCCTTGTTCGCCGTCGGCCTTGGCGCCGTGACGACCGTCGCGCCATCGCGCCGTGCGCCGGCCGCCATCAAGGCGGGCAGCTTTGCTTTCGCGGGAGGAGTGCTGGTTGCATCGCTCCTGGTCGCGACGCCTCTGGCCGTCTCGCGCTTCGGCGGCGACATGGCGTGGGCCCCCACCGCATCGGCGGAGGTCCTCGCTGTATCCATCGAAAAGGATCTGGCGCGCGAGACCAAGGATCCCAAGGTTCAGAAGCGCATGCTGGCCAACGCCCAGCGTGAGATTGCTCTGAGGCCGGCCGCGGGCGGCGCCTGGCTACGCATGGCCGCCGTGCAATTTCAGCGCGGAGACATCGCGGCGGCGAACGCCGCGCTCGATCATTCCTTCGCGGTGGCGCCGTTGCAGACCAGCCTCTTCGAGAGCCGCACGCGCTTGGCTTATGAGCACTGGGGCGCTCTGACTCCAGCTGTTCGCCAGATGGTGATGTATCAAGTGCGCATCGAGTTCAGTCGGCCAAATAGCCTTGGGCGGCTGGTTGCGCTGGCCAACAGCATTCGCGATCCAGCCGGTCGGGTCGGTCTGGCCTTGCTGATCGCGGCCGAGCGCCTTCAACAGCAACAGGCCGTGGCCCAATAGGGCCTCGTGCGATGGAAAGCGGTTGGCGGCCAATCCATGGGAGGGCCGACCAACCGCACCGCGTCCCACTGGCGGATGGCGCGCGCCGCAGGACGTTTAATTCAGGTAAACCTAGATTTTTCATGGGCCGTTACCTTCGCCGCGATACTCCTTCGACAAGCAGGAGTTGTGGTCGATGATCGACGCTGAAATCTCTTTCTCCCCCACGGACATCGCGCTGTCGCCGCGAGATGCTCGCATGGCTCCGTTGGCCGGCCTGGGCCTGGCGGTGCTGACGTCGGCGGGCCTTTGGGGGCTGCTTGCGATGGGTCTCTCCTGGCTCCTGTAAGCCGGCGCTATCCGATCGCACAAACGAAGCAACGCCCGCTCCGCTCGCCGGGGCGGGCGTTTCGTTTTCCCGCCGCCGCCTTCAAGGGCGCGACGCCAAATAGAAAAGCCCCGAACTGTGTTCGGGGCTCTTTAGTCTGTCAGCGCTGATCGGCTCAGGCCGCGCTCGTCCACAGCGCCGTGCCCGGCACTTGGCGTTCGACCCAGCGATAGTTCAGGTCTTCCCAGGGGGTAGCCCAGGGCGTCAGGTTATCCAGAACCCAGTCGCCGCTCTTCAGCGAAATCATCAGCACGGCGTGGCCTTCGCCGCGCGCGGTGACCGCCACGGCCAGCGACAGAGCGCTCTCGGGCACCCCTGCGGCGATCAACTGGCGACGCTTCTCCAGCGCATAGTCCTCGCAGTCACCGTAGAGCTTGCCGTCAACCATGCGCGGCAGAGCCCAATATTCAGGCTGACCATAGAGGTCGAGATCGCTGGCCTTCTTGACGTCCCGATTGACCGCCTGGTTGATCTGATTGAGCAGTTTCAGCTGCTCGCGTTCGCCGCGAGCCAGCCACGCCGAGACGTTAGCCGCCGCGGCGGTCTCGACGGTGGCGACGTTCATGTCCGGCTGCGCCACGGCGACGGCGTCTTGAGCGGCGGGCGCCGCGCCCGCGGAAGCAACAGCCGGAACCAGCTCGGGAGTTTGATCTTGGGAGGGCGCTTGAGCGCTCAGGAAAGCGTGGGAGGGGGCCGCGCCGACCGACGAGGTTAGCGGCTGGCCCGAAGACGTCTCGAGACCCATCAGGGCCAGTTGACTCGGAGGCAGCCCGCAGGTGGCGAGATCACGGCGGCACAGCTCGGCGAAACCCGTCGGCGCGCTCATGCCCTCGCCACGGGGCATGAAGGGCATCGAACCGGCATGAGCATTAACGCCGGCCATCAAGGCGGCGGCGCTGATCAAGCCGCTAACAATGTTGCGCGTGTTGAACATGATGTCCCCGCTGTGTTTGCAGGGGCACTATTCATTCGCGCCACGAATTTGAGCTGAATTTAGATGGTATAATTCGAATTTAAGACAAAGGTAATTTAGCTATTAACTGTAATGATCCGAATATATATTTAGTAAATTCATCGCCAATGGTTTTGCTAAATTCAGGGTTAACCGCCATCCGCGCCGTTGAACTAGCCGGCCGCCTGGGGCAAAATTGAACTATCTTCCCGGCGCCTGTCGCCGACTTGGCGAGCTCGATGTTCAAGTCCCTTTTTCGGTCCAAACAGCAACCTGAGCGCGCCGCATCCACGGACGGGCGTCTGCTCTACGCCGTCGGGGACGTGCACGGCCGGCTGGATCTCCTGGATGGTCTCGTCGAGCGCATGACCGAGGACTTCCGAACGCTGGGCCGCCAGGATCAGCCTGTGCTGATCATGTTGGGCGATTACATCGACCGGGGGCCGCACTCGGCGGCGGTGATCGATCGGCTGATCGATCTGTCTCAACAATCGGCCGAGGGACGGTTTGAGTTCCGGGCCCTGATGGGGAACCACGAAGAGACCCTGCTGCACTTCCTGGACGACCCGATGGCTGGTCCATCCTGGGTGGAGTACGGCGGCGGCGAGACCTTGGCCTCATACGGCGTGCGGCGGCCGGTGGGCCGGGCCGAGCTGGAGGTCTGGGAGCAGACGCGTCTGGCCTTCCGCGAAGCCTTCCCGCCAACGCACGAGACCTTCCTGCGTCAGCTCGAGCTGAGCGTGGTTTACGGCGATTACGTTTTTGTCCACGCGGGCGTGCGGCCAGGGATGCCTCTGGAACGCCAGGTGGCGGCGGACCTCCTCTGGATTCGGAACGAGTTTCTGGACAACCCGCATGGGCTGGACGCCACGGTGGTGCATGGGCATACGCCCGTGGAGCAGGTTTTCCTTGGCCGGCGGCGGATTAATGTCGACACCGGCGCCTACGCGACCGGGGTTCTGACCGCCGTTAGACTTGATGGTGGCGAGCCCAAGGTCATTCAGTTCAGTAAAGCGCGCGCGGCCTAAGGCTTCGCCTTGTTCATCAGCCGGTCACGTGCGATGTGCAATTCCAATCTCCGCGTCCTGTAAGTCTCAAGGTGAGAAGCTTCGCAATGATCGGTGCTCCGAAACTCTCTCGCGCCCTCTCCCTGTTGGCGCTGGCGGTTTTCATGACGTTTGGCGCCATGACGGGCGCCTCTCATGCCCAAACCCTCGCCCCTGCGGCGCCAGCGGTCGCGCCGGCCCAGTCCATGGACTACCTGCTGGGCCCGGCGGACAAGGTCCGCGTCACGGTCTACGGCGAGCCCTCGCTGTCGGGCGAGTTTTTCGTCACGGGCAGCGGCCTGATGTCCCTGCCGCTGATCGGTGAGATCAAGGCGGGCGGCATGACCGTCGGTCAATTCCAGCAGGCGGTGCAAAAGGCCCTCAGCGACGGCTATCTGAAGGATCCGCGCGTCAGCGCCGAGGTCTTGACCTTCCGCCCCTTCTACATCCTTGGCGAAGTCGAAAAGCCCGGAACCTACCCCTACACCTCGGGGCTGACCGTGCTGAACGCGGTGGCCACCGCTGGCGGCTTTACCTACCGCGCGGACAAGAAGAGCGTCTGGATCAAGCACAACGGCGAAACCACCGAGAACAAGAGCGAGCTGACGCCCTCGACCGTCGTCGCCCCGGGCGACACCATCCGGATCGGCGAGCGCTTCTTCTGATCCTGGCCTAGCGCCGACGAAAGCGAGGCGTGGCGGGCGACCGCCACGCCATTTTTCTTGGCTTGCTCGCGGAACGGCGCTCCGTGAAATTGAGACGCCATGTCAACAGAATGAGACGGCGCGCCGTCGGCGCCCCTAGCGGCGAATGGTAATGTCCAATTCGAGAGCCGTTATCGCCACCCGTCTCGGCGAGGCTCTCCAGGCTCGTCCGCCATCCCTGAGGGCGCATGGCGACACGCAAGCCGAACCGGTGGCTGAAGACGGTGGATCATCTCCGCCGTCCCGCCCCTCAGCCGCAGGTGGGGGATTCCGTCCGTGAGCCATGGCGCTCGCGGGCGGATGTCCGCCACCCGGCGTCATGACGACCAAATTCCGAGAAAAGCCGCTGGCGCACCCGACACGATTCGAACGTGTGACCTTTGCCTTCGGAGTGGGTTCCGGGGCTTTTCGCCGCCCTTCTCTAGGGCCGCCGAACGCCGCATAGTAGATTGAATATACTAGACAAAGAGCTGTTCTGGGCCCACCGTTCCTTCGCCATCACACGCCACGATTTCCGGAAGCATGCTGCCGCTGGGCTTCCGGAATCTCGAAGGCAAAGGTCAGCGAGGAGAGCAAAGGTGAGACTGTCCATTCGTACGGTCGAAGGCCTGGAGCCGCGCGATACCGACTACTTTGTCTGGGATGACGAACTGCCCGGCTTTGGCCTTCGGGTGTATGCCTCGGGCCGCAAAACCTATCTCGTCCAGTACCGGTCCAGCCGGCGCACGCGGCGCCTGACGCTTGGCATTCACGGCGCCCTTACGCCCGAGGTGGCGAGGCGTGAAGCCAAGATCCATCTGGGGGACATCGCCAAGGGCGGTGATCCCGCCGAGGAGAAGAAAACCAACCGCAGCGGCATGACGGTCCGCGAACTCTGTGAGCGCTACATGGAGGACGCCGAGATCGGGCTCGTGCCTGGCAAGCGGAGGATGCCAAAGAAGGCGTCGACGCTCCGGGCCGATCGCAGCCGCATCAGCGCCCACATCGCGCCGTTGCTGGGGACGCGTTTGGTCAAGGAGGTTTCGCGCGCCGACATCCATCAATTCATGCGCGATGTTGCCCTGGGCAAAGCGCGGCGGGATCACAAGACCAAGCCGCGCGGGCGTTCGATCGTTCGCGGAGGGTTAGGCACGGCTGGGCGCACTCTAAGCCCGCTGGGCGGGATCTTCACCTACGCGCAGCGGATCGGTGTGATCGAGAACAACCCGGTTCGCGGCATCCCTAAGCCTGCGGTCAACAGCCGCTACCGGCGCCTCAGCCCAGCTGAGTACCGGACGATGGGAGAGACGCTACGTGAGGCCGAGATAGAAGGGCACAATGAGAAGGCCCTGACCATCATCAAGCTGCTGGCGCTGACTGGTTGCCGGCGCGGCGAAATCGAGAAGCTGCGTTGGGAGGAGGTGGACGAGGCCGGGCGCTGCTTCCGGCTGGCGGACACCAAGGAGGGGCGCTCGATCCGCCCAATCGGCCCGGAGGTCTTTGCTTTGCTCAATCATCGACGTCCCGCCGATGCCCGGGGCTATGTCTTTGAGGGCGATGTGGCGGGCAAGGCCTTCGAAGGCGCGCCCAAGGTGTGGAGCAAGACGATCCGCAAGCAGCTGCTGGATGTGACTCCACACGTGTTGAGACATAGTTACGCGAGCATGGCCAACGATCTTGGCTTCACGGAAGCAACGATCGCCGCGCTTCTTGGCCATGCCGCTGGCACCACTACCAGCCGCTACGTCCATAATCTCGACGCCGCGCTGATCTCGGCGGCGGAGAAGGTCTCGGGGCATATCGCCGGACTGCTGCGGCATGCCGACGAGCGGCGGGGTCTCAAGTCGCTGTTCGAAAAGTTCGGGGAAGCGACGGACGCATGGGGCAGCGCCGCATAGCAGCGGGCCACAACGGCCCGCGGCACGGTCATGCGGTTCGGCGCCCGGCTGGCCTCGGCACTGACAGAGCACCTCAATCCGACGCAGCTATGGGAGAAGCTGGTTCTTGAGGCGGTTCTGGCCAAGGCGTTCCTCCACGCCGGCGTGACCGGTCGAGCGCGGCAATTGATCCGGTTGAGATCGGATCGGCGTCGCTGCGGCTTCGCCGCCCAGCGAGACGTCGCGCCACTGGGCGCCCGTCTCGCCAAGTCGGCCGAATTAAGCCGACGTAAGGCGCTTGAGCGTCGCGCGGATGTTCGAAAGGCCCTTCTCGGCCCCGGAGAGGTAGTCGCCGATCGCTTGGAAGCGTCCAGGCTCGGGCCCAACCTTGTCGTTGACGACCGCCTCGTAGTCGCTGAACGCCTCGGCCAGTTCGTTCGCGAGCAGGTCGAGCAGGTAGACGGCGTTGTCGAGCGTAACGATGCGGCCGAAGACCTCGTCTTCCTCGACTAGATCGGCCTCCACCGGGATGCTCTCGGTCAGCGAGATGTCGACAAACGGCACGAGGAAGCGCTTCCCGTCCGCCGTGCCGAGCGTCGTCAAGAGTGCCACCGCTCCCGCCGGGATCTGGGTGACGCGTTCGAGGAACACGCCTTGCACCTCCACCGGAGCCAAGGGTTGCGGAGCGGATCGCGGCTTGCGCTTGTTGCTGTCAGCCATTGTGGGGCTTTGCATCCCTGGTGGTGATCAACTGCAGGCGCGTATCGTGATGGCGGGGCCGACTGCGACTTACCGGCCGCGGCGACAAAACCGTCCCGGCGGCTGCAGCGCGCGCGCGTACGGGCTTCAAGGTTCCGGGCTGGTCATGCTTAGGGGCTAGGACGAATTTGGACTTGGCGTACTTCAGCCGACGGTTGGGCTTGGCTGGAGGAGCGGATCGGCGTTTTGCGCGAGATGGTCAGAGAGCGCTGCGAGAAGCGACTCGCCGAACTTCAAAGCGCCGCGTAGCGCTTCGGCCACACGCCGGCGGCGGCGGTGCCGTGCGCCTATGCGAACATGAAAGGGACGACGGCCATGTTCGACAAGCAGAGCGAGATAACCTTCGTCTGTGCCGACGGGGACGCCGACTACGATCCGGAAGCGGAGGCGCGGATCGATGCCGTAGTCATGGACCTCGCGCGCCTACTGGGGCGCCAGATCGCACGAGACTTGGCCAGTGGGACGTTGTCGGTTGTCGACAACCAGGCGCGCGAGACGTAACGGAAAGTGGGGCTTGGCGTCCAACTTCCCTGAAGCGGGCCATTGGCCGCCGTTGACTCTTAGCTGACATTGCGGAGGTCTAATTCCCGGCGGTCACGTGACGATCGGCGGCTCGTTCCGCGAGCGGGGTGCGCGCGCACAGACCGTTCCCTGACGCTTCTCTCCGTTCTATAGGGTCAATATCATCGCCCCTATGCCCGGATCGGTGCGGCCCGGTCTGCCGGTTTCGACACGTCCGGCATAGCGCCACAGGCTTTCGGTGTCCGCGCTGTCGGTGAGCGTAAAGTCGTACCACAGGTCGCTGGCGGCGAGATCGAGGCCGATTTCACGCTGTTCGCTTGGCTTCAAGGCGATCGTCTGCTGACGCGGGACGCTCGGAGCGACGGGATAACGCGGATCGACGCCGAGGGTGAGCGTCGCCTCGATCGAGGTGTCGTTGCGCAGGCTCAGAACGACCTTTCCGGCGGCCGGGTCTTCGCGCAGAGCGACCCGGACATGGCCGTTCTTGGACGGGCGGCCGCGGAAATGGCGGTAGAAGCCGTTGGGGCCGTGGACGGCCAGGTCATAGGCCTCCTTGTCCTTGTTGTTCCAATGCGCCGCCGTGTGACGCTCGCCCGCGACCAGGGTGTAGTGCCAGGGCGGGCTCAGGCCGTAGGGCGCGTAGTCGTGGATGGTGAAGACCGCCGCCTGACCGCCGGTGTTGGCGAGCTCGATCAGCAAGTCTTCCCCGTCCGGGCGCAGGTCCGCCCCCAGGCGATAGGGCAGCGGTCGCGACGGCCTTTGTCCGCGAGGCTGCTCGGCAGGCGTCTGAGTCGCGGGGATTTTCAGGGCGGGCTGGCGGGCGGCATGAGCCAGGCGCTGCGTGTAGTCGTCGGTGGACGGCAACTCGACGCCCCGCGCGTTTGGCGTCTTGAAATCGAAGCACGAGGTCAGATCGCCCGACACCGCGCGCCGCCACTCTGAAATGTTCGGCTCCTGCACGCCGAAGCGTTTTTCCAGGAACTTCAGGGTCGAGGTGTGGTCGAACACCTGCGAGCAGACATAGCCGCCACGGCTCCATGGCGACACGACGATGGCCGGCACGCGGATGCCAAGGCCCAGCGGTTGCAGGCCACGGACGCCGGGGTGAGGGTGCTTGTCGTAGTCCTTGAACTCGCCCGCCACGCTGACGCCGCTGTAGCCGCGCGTCTCGTCCGCTGCGGGCATGGGCGGCAGCATATGATCGAACAGGCCGCCGGCTTCGTCGTAGTTGAGAATGAAGACGGTCTTGGAGAAGACTTCGGGATGATCGACGAGGGCCTCGATCAGCTTGGCGGTCAGGTTCTCGCCGTCGGCCGGCGTCCAGCGGGGATGTTCGGAAAGCGCCGCCGCCGTGACGATCCACGACACTTGCGGCAGGCGTCCGGCGGCGATATCGGCGCGGAAGGCTTCGACGAGCTGCTTGCCGTCCGACCGGGTGCGGTCGGGGTCTTCCTTGTGCTCTGACACCCATGAGCGTCCGCGCTTATAGAGGTTGGAGGTCTTGTCGCAGGGGCGGAAGGGCTTGAACACCGACAGGATGTTGTCGCCGAAATTGTCGTACTCTTGATAGACCTTCCAGCTTACGCCCGCCGCTTCCAGACGCTCGGCGTAGGTCGTCCACTCATAAGCCTTGATCGGCTGGTCGGTGGCCATGTCGGCCGAAGGGGTTTCGTCCTCGCCGTAGTTGCTCATCACCGGATCGCCGCCCACATGGCCGCCGCCGTTGCAGCCGGTCCAGAGATGCAGGCGGTTGGGATAGGTCTGGGTCAGGGTCGAGCAGTGGTAGGCGTCGAGGATCGTGAAGGTCGAGGCCAGGGCGTGGTAGTAGGGCAGGTCCGAGGCCTTGTAGTAGGTCATCCGGTGCTGCAGCTGCCGGGAAACGCCCCACTGATCGAAGCGCCCGCCATTGACGATGATCGTCGCGGCGGTGTGTCCCTGATCGGCGCCGTCGACCACATAGGCGTTGGCGGTCTTTGAATCGGCCCAGTAGGGCTGGACGTAGCCGTCGGCGTGCTGGTCACTGGGCTGGCGCCAGACGGTATGGCCGTTGCGAAGGCGCAGAGGCCGGGGATCGCCCAGACCGCGCACGCCCGGGAAGCTGCCGAAATAGTGGTCGAAGGCGCGGTTTTCCTGCATCAGGATCACCACGTGCTCGACGTCCATGATCGTCCCGGTGCGGTTGTTGGCCGGGGTGGCCATGGCTTTTTCCAGCGTCGCCAGCGTGGCGGCGCTGAGGCCGAGGGCGCCCAGCGCCTTGAGAACGTGGCGGCGGTCAGCGGTCATGGCGCCCTCTTTCGGCGGTCGATGGGGACTTGCCATCCTCCATCTGAATAATCTGGAATTATGCTTCCGTGGTTCTAATCCATTATTGCTATAGACATGTGACGATCGGGCAGTGGCGCCTAAGGCTGTAGCGCTGCGGCTAGGTGGCGTTGCAGAAAATCGTCGAGGCTGTCGGTGACGGCGTCCTTGTCCTTGGCCAACTCGTCAATGCGCCTGAGCGCGACGGCTTGGTCGAAGAAGGGCTCTTGCAGGAAGGCCTGTTGTTCGGCGCTGTCCATCGCGCCGCCCTGCAGCGCCAGGGAGATGCGGGAATCCTTCGAAAGGCCATCCTGGTAGCCAGGTTCGACGCTGCAGAGATAGCGCTTGGCGGCGACGTGCAAGCGGATGGGCTCGCTGACGGTGCGCGGAAAGCGCGTCGCCGTCCAGTCGGCGCCCAGGGCCTCGTGCAGGTCGTCTACGCCCTCTTCCGCCGGCGCTTCGCCGAGGTCGTGGATCATGTGGCCGACGTCGTGCAGCAGGCAGGCCATCACCAGGGATGACGGCAGGGCCTGGGCCTCGGCGTGGGCCGCCGACTGAAGGGCGTGCTGAAGCTGATTGATGCCGTAAAGGCCATAGGGACGCTGGGCGTTGCCCAGGTAGATGTCCCGGATTTCATTCGCCAAGGTTTCGACGGTGTCGAGTGCTGTCATAAAAATATCAAATCCGCTAGAAAGCAGTATTTGACATACTTATAGATCGCTGTGTCGTAGTCCGGCAAGGCGAATAAAGGCGGACACAGCCGGAATCTCCATGTTTTCCCGCAGGGTGACAATGTAGACGCCGCCGCTGCGGGGCAGGCCGTGGACGGGCAGGGCCTTGAGCCGGGCGTCGTGTCCGATCTCGCCATCCAGAATGCAGCCGAACCCGATGCCGTGGGCGGTGGCCTCCTTGACCGCTTCGCGGCTCTCGACGATGAAGCCTCTTTCCACGCTGTTGGCGCTTCGACCGAGCGCGATTTCCGTCAAGGCGCGCGTCACGGACCCCTCTTCCCGAAGAACCAGCGGCAGGCCGCCCAGCTCGCGGGCTTCTATATGAGGGCGCTGGGCGAAGGGATGGTCGATGGGGACCATCAGGTTGAGCGACTGCTCGAAGACCAGATGGCAAGCTAGAACCGGATCGGGCTCCAGCAGCGAGATGATCGCCACATCGGCCCGGCACTCCATCACGTCGTGCGTTAGCGAGCGCGTATTGCCCAGGCGCGTTGAGATCTCGATATCCGGATAGGTGCGCCGAAACTGGCTGATCAGCTGCATGGCGATCGGCGGCGTCGAAAAGCCGATCGACATGCGCCCCCGCTTCAATCCGCTGAACAGGTTGGCGGTCATCTCGAAGTCGTCGACGCGGCTGATGACCAGTCGCGCCCGCGTATAGAGCTCGCGTCCCGCGTCGGTCAGGTTCTGGTTCTGGGTGCGGCGGTTCAACAGGCGGACGCCGCAGATCTGTTCCAGCGCGTTGATCTGATTGGAGATGTTGGGCTGGGACACGCCCAGCACGGCGGCCGCGCGCGAGAAGGAGCCTTGATCCACGACCGTGACGAAGGCCTTCAGGGCCCCGATCGACAGGCTGCCGGTCTCACGGCGCCGGCTACGCTCGGCGCCTTCCTCGGGCGAAACGGCCATGATTCTCTCTTCGGTAGGTGTCACCGCGGACCATACAAATCGGGACCGTAAACTCAAACAGACGTCGCCCCAACAGGCAGTCACTAGCCTTGGGGCCAAAGAAAAGCCCTTCCGGCGCGAACCGGAAGGGCAATCGAGAAGGTCAGGTCAGATTAGTAGGAATAGGCGACGCGCAGGATGAAGTTCCGGCCCGGCTCCATATAGTCCTTCTGATACGTCGGGTTCTTACCCTTGGTCGTGTAGTAACGGTGACCATCCAGGATGTTCTGCACGTCGAAGTCCACGGTGAGGCCCTGGCGAATGTTGTAGCGCGTGTGCAGGTCGAGGGACTTGTTCGGCTGCACCCACTTGTCGACCGCGTTGTCGCGCGTGTCTTCGATGTAGGCGCCTTGGTACTGATAGCTGAGTTTGGCTTCGATGCCGTACTTCTGATAGGTCAGCGAGGTGTTGTAGATCAGGTCCGGCGCCTGCAGGAAGGTGATCGGGTGACCGCGACGGTAGTCGAGGCCCGTTTCGGCCTCGGACGTCTGCGAGGTGACGTTGGCCTCGACGCCGAAGCCGTCGAACGGCGCCGAAAGGCCTTCGAACGACTTGATCAGATTCAGCTCCACGCCCGTCAAGGTCGCGTCCTCGCCGTTCTGCGGCTGGGTGATGGTGATCGTGCCTTCCTTGGTCGGAGCGCTGACCGAGCGGCCGTTGGTGAAGATGAAGTTCTTGATCTTCTTATGGAAGACGCCGATCGACATCACGCTCGAGCGATCCGGATACCATTCGGCCGAAAGATCGAAATTGACCGACTCGCCGGGCTTAAGGTCCGGATTGCCGCGGCTGATGGCGATGATCTCCTTCGTCGCGGGATCGCGGGTCACGCTCTCGCCGCGCGAGATGTTCGAATATTCAGGACGCGAGAAGCTGGTCCAGATCGCGCCGCGATAGACCAGGTTCTGACCCTGGCGATAGACGGCGGTGATGCTGGGCAGAAAATTGGTGTAGTCGCGGTTGGTCTTGCCGAAGCCCGAGGTCGTGGCGTCGCTGATCCAGGCGGTGGTTTCCACCTTGGTGTGCTCGACGCGGGCGCCGCCGACGACTTCCAGGCCGCCCGAGCGCAGGTGGGCGAGGGCGTAGCCGGCGTAGATGGTTTCCGTGCCCTTCTTGTCGTCCTTGTTCAAGTCGGCGGTCGAGTAGGACACCGGGTTGGCGGCGCGCGCGGCGTTCACCGCCGAGATCACCCGGTCACGGCTCAGGATCGAGCCATAGTAGTAGCGGTCCTTGAAGAAGCCATCGACCTGACGCTCGACCAGGCCTGACGCCGCCAGCGACTTGCCGTTCAGCGGCGTGCCGGACAGATCGCCTTCCCAGATCGGCGTGGAGTCGTAGTCGCGCTCCGACTTCAGATACTTGAAGCCGGC
>JAYRLX010000390.1:0-3841 GCA_041905125.1 Caulobacter sp.
GGAAGGTCGGCCAGCGACATCTTCACCCAGGTCCCGGAATTGAAGGTGATCGCGCCAGGCTTCAGGGCTTCGTCACCCGCCAGCGCCGCCTCGGCGGCGATGGCGTCCAGCATGTCGTCGATCTCGGCTCGGTTCATGCGCGGCCAGTACGCGATTCGGCATGGGGACCGGCGGCGTGGCCTTGAAAGCGTCACAGGAAACGTCCGATCATCCCCAGGTCGTCGCGAGGAGGACCCCATGCGCAAGGCTCTCGTTCTGGCCGCCACCCTGGGCATCGCCCTCTCATCCGCCGGTGCGAGCCTGGCCGCCGCGCCCTGCCGCGACGCCAAGGGCAAGTTCATCAAGTGTCCGGCCGCGGCCGCGCCCGCCAAGCCCACCAAGTGCAAGGACGCCAAAGGCAAGTTCGCCAAGTGCGGGACGCCAGGGGCCAAGCCGGTCGCCTGATCGAGTTGCGGCGTCCCGCGCCCGCCATCAGAACAGCGCCTCGATGTCGGCGCTGCTCGCGCTCGTGCGAAGGCGTACCACCAGTTCCAGGTTGAGGGCCGCCAAGGCGTCGAGCAGCGTCGTCAGCTTGGTGTCGACACCGCCGCTTTCGAGCGCGGACACTGTCGCCTGGCGCATGTTGATCCGCTGGCCAAGCGCGGCTTGCGAAAGACCAAGATGCTTCCGCGCGCGGCGCAGGGCCGCGCCAAGCTGCGTGGGGGTTCTGGCGAGTTGTTCCAAGACATGCGCTCCAACGTCCGGCTTGGGCCTATGCGCTCCAGCGAATAGATGGCCGATATGCGCTTAGGCGTATGGGGCATCCATGCGCCCCGAGCCGCTCAAAGGCGGGCTCGGAAGCGGTGATCGTCGATCAGCCGGCTCAAGATGGGGCCTCCTCGCCCCACACGCGGTTCAGGACCTGCGCCGCCAGCGCGGCCTTATCGTGTGGGAGAAAGCGTCCGTAGTGCTGGGCGATCGTGTCCGGGGTGTCCTGGATGGCGTAGCTCGCCTGCTCGTATGAACCCGTTTGCTTGAGGACATGGGTGGCCAGGACGTCGCGGACATTGTGCGGCCCATGCGGCAGCAGCCCCTCGATAGCGCCGCGGCCAGTATAGGGATTGTAGATTCCGTAACGCTGGATGGTCAGCCGCCAAGCTTCATAGAAGGTGTTCTGGTCGTAGGCGGGCGACTTGCTCTTGGCCTTCATCGTCTTGACGAACAGCACGCCCGGATCGACCGCGCCTTTCAGGAGGACGGGGCGGTCGATGGTCAGGTATCGGTCGATCTCCCCGTAGAGCCCGCCAAGGTCGGGCAGGGCGAGCCGGAAGGGATTCTTCCGGAAATAGGATGAGCCGGCGTTCTTGAAGGCCGCCGCCGGGATCAGCACCTCCCAAACCGCCTCGCGCGCATTCCAGCGCATCTCGCCCCGTTTGAGCGCTTCGAGCTGCCGCTCTGATGTGGGGGGCTGATCCTTCGGGCAGACGAGCAACTGCCGCAGGTTCTTTTGTCGAAGGCCAAGGTGGAGGCCCAGGCGTAGCATCAGAAAGGCGCGCGTCGCCTCGGCCGAGGTGATGGGATAGAGACGCGCGTGCGGACGGCGCCGAAGGATCTCCTCGGTGATCTTGCGGTACTCGCCCACGGGGCTGTCGGCCTCGAGGATCGGCAAGATGGCTTCGAACGGATCGCGGTGGAGGCGGGCGACCCGCCCGACTTCCTTGGCCCGAAGCAGGACATGCTGGTGCTGGGCGTCGCAAACCGCGTCCCAGTCCTCGGCGGCGGCTCTGACGTCGCTGGCGCTCACCAGACCTTCGATCGGGCGAAGGCGATCGGCGAGCTCGCGCGTCTGTCTCAGCCAGCCGGTCTCGCGCCGGCTGAGCGACGCGCCGAGGATGAGCATCTCGCCCTCCCAGCCGGTGAAAAAGCCCCGCCGGCCTTCACGCCAGCCGAGATACCAGTCCCACACCGCCGGAAAGGCCAGGAGCGCGAAGCTGATCGAGCCGAGTGGGACGCCATAGCCACGGACGGGGCCGTTCGGACAGGCGGCCAGGGCGCCCATCAAGAGGCCAAGATGCTCCATGCGCTGATCGGCGGTCTCGCTGTTCCAGATACCGTTGCGGCGTCGACCACGCGAACTCAGCGTGGCGGTCTTGAAGATCAGAAGGTCGACGGCCTCCTCGGCCAGCGCCGGCGGCGCGGCGGCGGCGCCGAGCGGCCGACCTCGGGAGAGTTCGCCTGGATCGGCCAGGCGCTCTTCCAGCGGCGCGCCAGCCGACAGGCCGCCGCCAGGGCCAGTGGTGGGGAACTGAAGCGCGAACCGTTGCTTCATCGCTTCGGCCTGATAGCGGCGATAGTCGGTGTGGCCCGACAGGATCACCGCCCGAACCCAGCCGATGATCTCCTCGCGCTTGGCCAGCGACAGTTGGGCGAAGTCGTCGGGCAAGTGCCAGGCCATCCGCCGCCGCTCGGACATCGGCAGCGGCAAGCTCTCGGCGCTGGCGACCATGCGGCCGGCGTGGGGAAGCTTTTCCCGAAAATAGCCGGCGGGCAGCTTCCAGCGGCGTTCCAGCGCCGCGAGGATCCGAAAGCTGGTCGCCCCGCGCGGCGCTTTCTGACCCCGGCGCCAGGCGGTGAAGGTGGTCATATTGACCCGGTCGTCGCGCTGGCAGACCGCCCGATGCAGGCCATAGCCGGTGTCGCCATGCCGCCGCATGTGCAGGTCGAGCGCCTGGCTGAACGAGGGCGGGTCTTCCCAATCCTCCCAAAGTGGCTTGGGGTGGGCGACGACCGGCCGGGGCGGATAGCCGGATTTACGCCTTTCAGGTTTTGCGATTTCCTCTGGCTGGAGGGCGGCGGGCTTTTTCGACGCGCGCTTGGGCGTCCTTGATTCAACGCTCATTTTACTCAGGTCACAGGCGGAGCTCCTTGTCCGCCGCCGCATGACGCGCCAGACGGGCATTTTCCCTGGCTCCGCCCGGGAGGCTCCCGCCGTCCGCTTTCGCGGCCCGCTTCGCCCAGGACCGTGAGCGGCCGGCGGTCACGCTCGGTCCCGCGGCTTTCGCCGCTCCCTCGGGCGCGACGCCTGGCGGGCGCCCTTGGCGCCGCCGGCCGCTCGACGCCGCCTCCCGCCGCGCGCTGCGCGCGGGCTCCTGTGCAGGCTTCATCGTCATGGGCGCCCGCGAACGGGCGCGCGGGGACCGGCCCAAGGCCGGCCCGGGCTTGGGGCTCCGCCCCTGGCGCGCTTCGGATCGCCTTCCGCCCAGCTTCGGGCGCGCCGCGCCGCCCGGGAAAGCCGTCCGCCAACGCCCTGCAGCCGGGTCCCCGCGAAGGCGCCCCTCCGCTTGCACCCCCGGTCTCGCCGACGGGCAGGGCCGCAGGCGCGCCTTGCGCCTGCGACCCTGACCCAAGGAGGCAGACATGACCGAGACCCAGCAAAACCCCATCGCCCAGGTCGGCGAGGTTCGAGACATTCCCTTGAACCGCCTCAAGGCCTCGCCCAAGAACGCCCGCCGCGTCGGCCATTCGGCCGAAGTGGTCGAAGCGCGGGCGGCCAGCATCCAGACTAAAGGCCTGCTGCAGCCGCTGGTGGTCGAACCCGAGCTTCGTGACGGCGGCGGTGAGACCGGCTACTATCTCGTCAGCATCGGCGAGGGGCGCCGTCAGGCCTTGCGCCTGCTCGCCAAGCGCAAGCTCCTGCCCAAGGCCGCGCCGGTGCGCTGCGTGGTGGACACCCACAACGACCCCGCCGAAATCTCCCTGGACGAGAACGTCAGCCGCAGCGACGAAGAAGCTCAGAACCACAATCAGCCAGGCGATTAGCAAGACCGCGATCTGGATGAAGTTCTCGAAAAAGGCGACATAG
>JAYRLX010000018.1:0-22392 GCA_041905125.1 Caulobacter sp.
TCAACCGTGAAGCCTGTGCCTGACGCCTTGAGACCCAGGCCCGCGAAGCTTTCGAAAATGATCCGCGACAGCGCCGCCCAGTTGCCAATCAGGTAGGCGAAGGCCCCGATGAAAAGCGTTTTGCGGATCAGCCGGGCGACAACATCCTCCCCCTCGCCCAAGCTCCAGAAAAGCGCGGCCAGGGTGACGTCGATGACGATCAGGGTCGTGGCGATGAACGCCACCTCGCCGCCCAGAAGGCCAAAGCCCGAGTCGATATAGGCGGTGAAAACACCGAGGAAGCGATCAACGACTCCAGGCCCCTCCATGCTCAGCGCTCCGTCTTCTTCGCGCCCAGGAAGCGGGTTCGCGCATCGTCCCAGGCCTTCAGGCAATCTGGATCCTGAGCGCCTGCCGCGCCGAGCGACTGGCAATGCGCCATGCGCGCGGCGTTCGTGGTGATGACGCGGTCCTTCGTCGCCGCAGCCGGCGTCGCGGTCATGGGCGGGCGGCGGGATTGAAGAGCCGCGACCAGGATCGCCAGGACCGCGAAGGCGGTCGCCGCGAGCCGAAAGGACAGACGCGGGCTCATGGGCGATTGAACATTCTGGCCGAGCCCGGCTGGTACCCCGCGCCGGGCGCGAGAAAGCGCCGCAGTTGTTCCCGCGCCTGATCCTGCGCCGCCGCGCGCTGGGCGGCTTCCAGCGTCTGGGCGCGGCCTTGGGCGGCGAGGAGGACGAGAAGGTCGGAGAGCTGTTGCGATTGCAGGGCCAGAAGCTGATTACCCGCCTGGGCCGCTTGCAGCGCGCCGCTCGCCGACTGGCTGGCGGTAACGAGCTGGCCAAGCTCGGTCCGCGAGCCCTCGAGGTTGCCGACGACGCCAGCCTGGACCTTCACTGCGTCCTGGAAGGCCGCGACGCTGTTGCTCCAACGGCTCTTGGCGTCGGCGAGCAGGCCCTGGTTGCTGGCGGAGAGGTCGGCAGGGCGGTAGGCGCCTTGAAACGCCGCATCAACATCGGCCACACGCAGCGCCACGCCCTTGGCCTGGTCGATCAGCGCCCGGGTCTGGGCCAGTTTCGACTGCAGGGTCTGTAGGGACGAGAAGGGGAGCGTCTGGAGATTTCTCGCCTCGTTGACGAGCGACTGGGCCTGGTTCTGCAGGGCGGTGATCTGATGGTTGATCTGTTCGAGCGAACGGCTCGCCGTCAGCAGGTTCTGGGCATAGTTGGTCGGATCGAAGACGGTCCACTGCGCGAATGCGCTGGCGGGGAGCAGAACGGCGCCGGCCGCGACCGGCACGATGGCCATGAAGGACCGCCGCGAGAGGCATGGGGCCATTTCAGGTCTCCAGTTCGAGCGTGGGGATGAGGTCGAAGGCCCAGCTCAGACCCCGAGCGCGCAGCCAAGCGCTGGCGAAGTCCTCAGGCGCGTCCGCAAGCGTCGCGTCGATCAGCGCCTGGTCGGCCTTCGATGACGTAGCGGTGAAAGCCAGGGCGACTTCGCCCAGGCTCAGGTCGAACAATCGGTCGCCGACCGGTGACTGGACGTAGTAGTCGCGCTTTGGCGTCGCGCGCGCGATGATCTCGGTCTGGCGCGCGTTGAGGCCGAAGCCGGCGTAGATCTCGGCGATCTGAGGCTCCAGGGCCCTGGCGTTGGGCAGGAAGAGCCGGGTTGGACAGCTCTCGATGATGGCCGGTGCAATGGGGCTGTCCTTGATGTCGGCCAGCGACTGAGTGGCGAAGACGACCGCCGCGTTCTTCTTCCGGAGGGTCTTGAGCCATTCGCGGAGTTGACCGGCGAACTGTGGGTCATCGAGCGCCAACCACCCCTCGTCGATGATCACCAAGGTCGGGCGGCCATCCAGTCGGCCTTCGATGCGGTGGAAGAGGTAGGCCAGCACCGCCGCCGCGCCGGGAGAGCCGACGAGGCCCTCCGTCTCGAAGGTCTCGATGGACGTCGAGGAGAGCGTTTCGTGTTCGCCGTCAAGCAGCCGGCCCGCAGCCCCGCCTATTGCATAGGGGCGCAGGGCGAGCTTCAGCGCGCCATCCTGCAACAAGGCGATAAGGCCGCTGATGGTGCGTTGGTCGACGGGCGTCGCCGCCAGGGCGCCGAGCGCCGACCACAGGCGATCGCGATTGTCTGGCGTCAGGCTAGCGCCCTCGCGCGCCAGAACGACCGCCAGCCAGTCGACCGCCCAGGTGCGTTCTGTGACTTCGTCGATCCGGGCGAGCGGCTGCAGCGACGGCGGCGCCGCGCCGCCAAGGTCGTGGTAATGCCCACCCATCGCCAGGGTGGCCGCGCGGATCGAGCCGCCGAAGTCAAAGGCGAATATCTGGGCGTTTCGATAACGCCGAAACGACAAGGCAAGGAGCGCCAGCAACACCGATTTGCCCGCGCCGGTCGGCCCGACGATCAGGGCATGGCCGACATCGCCGACATGCAGGCAGAACCGAAACGGTGTGGAGCCAGCGGTGCGGGCCTGAAACAGCGGCGCGGCGTCAAGATGATCATCGCGGGCTGGTCCCGCCCAGACGGCCGAGAGCGGCATCATGTGGGCGAGGTTTACGGTCGAGACCGGCGGCTGGCGCACATTGGCATAGACATGCCCTGGAAGAGATCCGAGCCAGGCCTCGACGGCGTTCAGGGTCTCGGTGATGACGGTGAAGTCTCGGCCCTGGATGGTCTTCTCGACGAGGCGGAGCTTGTCGGCCGCCGCCCGCGCATCGTCGTCCCACACCACGACATTGGCCGTCACGAAGGCCTGGGCGACATCATCGGCGCCGAGATCCTGAAGAGCGGCATCGGCGTCGGCGGCCTTGTTGGCGGCGTCAGCGTCCACGAGGCTGGCGGCCTCGTTGGTCATCACCTCCTTGAGGATGGCTCCGATCGACTTCCGCTTTGCAAACCACTGACGACGGATCTTCGTCAGCAGCCTGACAGCATCGGTCTTGTCGAGCATCAGCGCGCGCGTCGACCACCGGTAGGGAAACGACAGGCGATTAAGATCGTCGAGGATTCCGGGAAAGGTCGCGGATGGAAAGCCAATGACGGTCAGAACCCGAAGGTGCTTGTCGCCAAGCCGGGGTTCGAGCCCTCCGCTGAACGGCTCGGTCGCGAGCAAGGCGTCCAGGTGCATCGGGACTTCAGGGATACGCACGCCCTGGCGAGTGGTGGCCACGGCCCCGTGCAGGAAGCTCAAGGTCTGCGCATCGTCCAGCCAGACAGCTTGGGGCATGAAGCCCTCCACCAACTGGAGGACGCGGTCCGTTCGCTCGATGAAGCTTTGCGCATGTTCCCAGGCGTCGCGTCCGCGCCTCGCGCGGCCTTCGATCATCAGACCGCTGACGCGCGCGGCGTCCTCGGCCGGCGGACGCCAGACAAACGTCAGGAAATAGCGGCTTTCGAAGTGGGCCCCGGCCTCGGCGAACTGCGCCTTTCGTTCGAGGTCGACGAGGGCGGAGGCCACGTCGGGAAAGCGATCCTCTGAATAGCCCGCGGACGGGGCGCGGCGGGCCTCGATGAACAGGGCCCAGCCCGAGCCCAGGCGGCGCAGGGCGTTGTTGAGGCGACCCGTGATGGCGACGAGCTCGGCTGGTGTAGCGCTGTCGAGGTCGGGACCGCGGAAGCGCGCGGTCCTCTGCAGGCAACCGTCCTTGTTGAGGACGACGCCGGGCGCGACGAGCGCGGCCCAAGGCAGGAAGTCCGCCAAGCGCGGGGTCGGATCGCCATAGGCCTTGAGCGCCATCATCGCGTCAGGTCCGAAGATAGGGCGGGTAGCGCAGGTGGCGGCGGCCGACCTCGACGAACTGCGGGTCATGACGCGTGGCCCAGACCGCGAGCGCATGGCCGATAAGCCAGAGCAGCAAGCCCACGAACCAGAGGCGCAGGCCAAGGCCCACCGCCGCCGCCAGCGTGCCGTTGGCGATGGCGACCGTGCGCGGGGCGCCGCCCAATAGTATGGGCTCGACCAGAGCCCGGTGTACGACCGCGAAGTAGCCCGCCGGCAACGCCTCGGCGCTCATGCCACCACGCTCCCGACGGCCGGCAGGTCAATCAGCGCGCCGCCGCCGAACGAGAAGAACGACAGGAAGAAGCTTGAGGCCGCGAAAGCGATCGACAGTCCGAAGACGATCTGGATCAGACGGCGAAAGCCGCCGGAGGTCTCGCCGAAGGCCAGCGACAGACCCGTCACGATGATCACGATCACCGCCACGATCTTGGCCACCGGACCCTCGATCGACTCCAGGATCGATTGCAGCGGCGCTTCCCACGGCATCGAGGAGCCGGCCGCTTGGGCCGGTAGCCCGTAGAGCACTAGGCAAGCGGTGACCGATATGCCGCGGAGCAGGTCGCGCAGGTGACGGGGCGGCCGTCCGTGCGGTCGTGAAGGGCTCGGTCTCGTCATGATGCGTCTCCCAGGGGGATGAGGCTGTAGCCGCCGGCGTCCAGGCCCTGGACCGCGACGAGTTCGGTGAGGCGGCGCGCAGAGCCCCGGCCGCTCAGGACGGCGATCACGTCGACGGTCTCGGCGATCAGGTCGCGCGGGACGGTCACCGCCGACTCGGCGATGAGTTGTTCGAGGCGGCGCAGGGCGCCGAGCGCCGTGCCGGCGTGAACCGTGGCGATACCACCCGGATGGCCCGTGCCCCAGGCCTTGATGAGGTCGAGCGCCTCGGGGCCGCGCACTTCGCCCACCACGATCCGGTCGGGACGCAGGCGCAGTGTCGAGCGCAGCAGGTCGGTCAAGGACGCGGTCCCATCCCTGCTGCGCAGCGCCACGGTGTTGGGCGCGGGGCAGCGAAGTTCGACGGTGTCCTCGAGAATGACGACCCGCTGCTCGGTCCCGCTCAGTTCGGCGAGGAGAGCATTCGCGAGGGTGGTCTTGCCGCTGGCCGTGGCCCCGGCGACCAGGATGTTGCGGGGCCAGCCGACGGCGGCGGCCAGGGTGTCAGCCTGCGCGCGGTCCATCACGCCTTGGTCGACATAGTCGCTCAGCGTCACCGCACGGATGGCGGGCTTGCGAATGGCGAAGGTCGGCGCCGAGACGACGGGCGGCAGGAGGCCCTCGAACCGCTCGCCCGTCGTCGGCAATTCGGCGGAGATGCGGGGGCTTCCTGCATGGGCTTCGCCGTCGACATGGTGGGCGACCAGGCGAATGATCCGCTCGCCTTCCGCAGGCTCCAGCCTCGCTCCGGTATCGGAGAGGCCCGTCCCTAAACGATCGACCCAGAGACGACCGTCTGGGTTCAGCATCACTTCGACGATGTCGTCCTGGGCAAGCCAGCGCCGAACATCCTCGCCCAGCGCCGAGCGCAGCATGCGGCTGGCACGGGTGAGCACGTCATGGGAGGACGTTTGATCCGACATGGTCGGCAACCTCAAGGAGCCGCATGGGCGGCGAGAGGCTTCCTAGACAAGACCGAACGCTGACCGTTTCAACGAGGATCTCGGGCGCGTCGTGGCCTGGCGTGCAAAGACAGGCGTTAGCGCAATGATCCCTCAACTGCCCCTAGAGGAACTGCACGGATCAAGCGGGAATGTTCGTCTTCATGATGTTATTCCGACCGTGGGAAGGAGTGGGATTGACTCATCGCTTCCGTTTGGAAGGTCCGCTTCCTGGCAAGGTGGGAGGAGGCTACTGCACGGACGTGAGCGCCAGCATATCGGGCGCATCACGTCCAGTGCTTGGCCGAGGTCATCGATCGGAAGATCGGTTCACCTGGCGGCTGAAAAGGGCCGCCGCGCCCAAGAACAGCAGCATCGTCCCCAGATTCCAGCCCAGGACCATGGCCGTGGCGTCCAGTGGATGGAACATCGACAGCGCCGTGGCGGTGATGGCCGACACGGCCAGGCTGCCCATGAGGATCACGGGCGTTGGCCGTAAGGCGGCGGTGTGGCGCAGCATGACTAGCATCAGCACTGAAAGCGGCAGGCTGGTTAGGACCATTGTCGATAGGCAGCTGGACGCCGCGCTGACCGTGACCGCGCCGGGCGGAACCGGCGTCCAGGCGGCGAAGCACTGATAGCCTATCGTAGATAGCCAGACGATGAGCGTCGGCGCGGGCAGCAGCAGCCAGCAGCGCGACCTATCGGGCAGGCTGGCCATGAAGGCGGCGATGGCGGCCAGCACGCCGGTCAGGAGGCACGAAATCATGTTGAGGGCGAAGACCGTGTCGCGCATGCGTTCGGCGAACTGAGGACGCACGCCGTGCCCCAACGTGATCAGGGTCATCAGAACGGCGGCCACCGCTAGCCAGATGAAGGCGCGCCAAAGCGGCGGACGCAGCCGTCTGACAGGGGCGGCGCTTTCGGCCAACGAACGGACGAGGTCGGAGGTGTCCATCACGAATCCTTCCGATCCGCGAGCATGGCGCGCAAGCTCTGAAGCGCGCGATGCGTCGCCATCTTGAGGGACGCGACCGAAAGACCGGTCTCGGACGACGCCTCCTTCAACGACAGTTCCTTTAGCTTGAGCAGGTCGATGGCTTTGCGCTGGACCGGGGGCAGACTGCCTATCGCCTCCTCCAGGCGCCCCTTGTCCAGCACCATGTGGGATTCTTGTAGGGTGGTCGGGGCGTGCTGCTCCATGTCCAGCTCCGTCTCCCGACGGATGGTCCGGCCCAGTCGTCGTAGCCGGTCGATGGCGCGCCGGTCGGCGATCCCGACCAGCCAGGGCCCGAACGGTCGGGACGGATCATAGGTGTGCCGGATGGAATGCAGGGTGAGCAAGATGTCCTGAACCGTGTCCTCGATGTCCCAGGCTTCCTTGTGCCACCGGCGCACTCGGGACCGGAGATAGGGCGTGATCTCGCGCAGCAGGCGCAGATAAGCCGCCTTGTCGCCATCCTGGGCGCGGGCCATCAGGATCGTCCAGTCGATGTCGCGCGCGTTCCCATCCGGCCGATCGGATTCCCGCTCGGCGCTGACCAGACGCAGACGTGGCTCTTTATCGGTGTTCATCGGCTAGCCCACTGGATTTCAGGGGCTGGGAAGAGCGCGATCAATCCAGCGATCGATCGACAGGCCGCCAGGGCCCAGGGTGACGACGCCCAAGGCAAGCGCGGCCCAATAGAGGTGAAAATTCGCCCAGCCATCGGGGAAAACCAGCTGGATCACGGCAGTCATGACCAGCAGGCCAAGGGCCGCCAGCCGAGTCCCAAAGCCCAACAACAGCAGGACCGGCAGGCCGATTTCGGCGCAAGCCGTCAGCCACGCCAGAAGATCGGGCGCCGGCAAAGGATATTCCGCGCCCAGGACATGGAGCCGGAACTGTTCCTTGAAGAGATAGAGCGTGCCGGCCGACAGCCCCCCCGGGCCGTCCCAACGCGTCAGGCCCGAGCGCAGGAACGGAAGGGCCAGGGCCAGGCGCACTAACGGTGGCGCGGCCTTGGCCGCTAGCGCGGTGACACTTTCGAGCCCGCCACGAAACCGCCGGGCCAGATCGTCGAGGCGGCAGATCATGCAGCCTCCCTCGCCGCCAGGGTGTTCCCATCCTGTTGGACGCCGATGCCCACGACGACGCCAGCCTCAAACAACCCAACCAGGCCGCCCGCCATGTCGAAGCGGGTATCGACCGCGTGGCTCAGCGTGAGAGCGTCTCCGATCGTGATCCCATCGCGCAACGCGGCGATGAAGTCCGCCGCACCGGGGGGGAGGATGTTGAGCGCGACGTCCGCGTCGGGACGGGACAGCATGACGTCCTCGCCCCCGCGATTCAGATCCAGGTCGCGCAAGGCCTCGACATCCTCGTGCAGCGACCAGAGCGTGCCGGCCGGAAAGATCGACCGCACCAGGCGGACGGACGGGTGGAGAAGCAGGCACGCGCGAGGTAGCTCGTCGAGAGGGATCCTTGCCAGAAAACCCGGCGACAGCGGCAAAGCCTCGGCGGCGTGATAGGCTTCGGTCCAGGCGCGCTCCAGCCGAACGACATCACGCAGATAGGGCAAGGGCGCGGCCGGTTCAAAGCCGCCGACGAAGTCGGCGAATGTCGCCCCGTAGTCCAGCATGACCGGCGAGGTCGGCGGGATCTGGATCGCGTGAGCCCGAGCCAGGGCCGCGAAAAAGTCGTCTCCGACTAGGCGCCGTGTGACGGGAAAGGCTGCCTTCAGCGTCTCGATCAGGCCGGTGACGACATTGTTGCGATAAACCGCGAAACGTCGGGCACTGGGATGGCCGTCCGGTCCGACCAGACCTTCAGGAGGCGGCGCGTCGGGATCCAGTAACGCGTCGGCGAAGGCTTCTAGGCGCTCGGCGAATGGCGTGTCGGGATGAGTGCGGTCGGGCATGATCCGGATCTTTCAGAAAAGAGCGATCGCGCGATAAGACGGCTCGACTTCCAGCGGGCGGCCGGCCTTGGCCATTACGTCGTCGGCCTGCTCTGCCTGGGCCTTCAGCGTCGACCAATTGGGTAGGTCAGTGTCCCACTCGATCAGGGTTGGAACGGGACCGATGTGCTTGATGACGTGGGCGAACAGCGACCAGACCGCGCGCGATACTGGCCGATCGTGAGCGTCGATCAGCAGCGGCCGGCCGTGCTCGTCCGCGTCGGGCGCAAAGCCCGCCAGATGGATCTGCTGGACCAGGCGCAGCGGATAGGCTGCCAAATAGGTGATCGGATCCCAGCCTTGATTGGTCGATGCGACGTGGACGTTGTTGAGGTCCAGCAGCAGGCCGCATCCGGTCCGACGCGCCACCTGGGTAATAAACTCGGGCTCGCCGTAAGTGCTTTCAGCGAAGGCCAGGTAAGTGGATGGGTTTTCAAGAAGGATCTGGCGACCCAGAGTCTCCTGCACCTGATCGACATGATCGACCACGCGGTCGAGGGTTTCGTGGGTGTAGGGCAGGGGTAGCAGATCGTTCAGGAAACCAGTGTCGTGACTGGACCAGGCGAGGTGTTCAGAAACGAGGGTGGGGCTGTAGCGATCGACGAGGGTTCGCAGTCGGTGCAGATGGTTCTGGTCCAGCGGACGGGCCGCGCCGATCGATAGGCCTACGCCATGCACCGACAGCGGGTAACGCTCGCGGATCGCCGTTAGGTATCGGTGCGGCGGTCCGCCCTTCCCCATGTAGTTCTCGGCATGCACCTCGAAGAAGCCGACATCGGGAGCCGTCTCCAAGATCGTGCGCAGATGCTCGGCTTTCAGCCCGACGCCTGCGCGGCAAGCCATCTGGGCGCGGACCCGGGGGGGAAGGGATTCTGGCATGGCGGACTCTCGCGGCGTTTCAACGTGTGGCGACCGGGCGGGGGGGGGCTTTGCCCGGTCGCCCCGTCAAGCTCAGGCCTTGGGGCTGAGGCTGCCCGGGCCATGGGGGGTGTTGATGGCCGTGCAGGTGCCGGTCGGCACGAGCTTGAAGGCGTTGCCTTGATAGTCAGCGGTCGCGGTTCCCGCGCACGAGGTGCCCGCGCCGGCGTAGCAGTCGTGGTGGCCCGTCCGGGCCACGCCGAAGCAGGGCTGGACCTTGCCCGACTTCACCTTGACGGTGTTGGCGGCCTGGATCTTCTTTTGGTGGGCCGTGAACTGCTCGGCGTTCGCAGGCACGCTGGCCAGGGCGCCGAGGGCAGTGGCCAGAGCGCCGGCCACGAGCGCGGACTTCATACGATCCGACATGGTATTCTCCTTAAAATGGCGCCGGCGCGAAGATACCGGCGATTGACGCCCTATTGGCGCGTCTGAAGAGAGGTTCGACGGGAGCGGGAGGGAGGTAACGCCTGGTTTGAATTTTTCCGGGACGTCTGCGGCCGGTCAGCGGTAGTTTTGGCAGCGACGACGGTGCTGGGATGCATTTCGGGATCTTCAGCCAGCAGTCCGGGAACGGTGGCGAAGATCAGGCTGGCGGCGTCGCCGTTCATGTGATTGGTGAGGCTCTGTTCGCCATCGAAGAGATCCACCAGGAAAATCCGGTCGGCATCGGCGTTCGAACGCAGGACGAGCCACAGGAGGGTTCCGCGTTCGGTCTCTACGGCGGGCAGCGCGGCGGCGACGCGCCTAGCGACCTCTTCTCCGAGGCCCGGTTTTGCTTTGAAGACGATGACGCCCGCGACGGTGGTCATGTTGGCATTCCCTGTCAGTGAAAGGACTGATCCGGCCCCAGCCGTGTGGCCCGCGCCTGGGGGAATAGTTCGGTTGCAGCCGCTGAAAGGTAACGGATCGACCCGCGCTCAAACGTGCGCGGCGGCCGGTGATTTTGTCGCCACTAGGGTTGGACGGACGACTGTAACAAATGTCAGGAAGCTGGAGGGGGCGAGCTTCCGTTGATGCCGCGGCCCGGCAACAACCTCGATCCTGGTTTCAGTGCGCATATCTTGCGTTACCAAAACCAGAGATCGAACGAGCCAAGCCCGTTTGTGCTGCGTGGGTTATCGCCGAGAGGCCGTCGACCTCTCGGCGGCGCCCCCTACCAGCGTTTACGCACGGCGACGCTGACCATCCGGCCCATCGGCGAATAGTTCACGCTGTCGTAGCTCACATCATAGGGCTGGGTGGTGTTGATGGTGTCTGGGGGCGCGTTGAAGAGGTTGCGGACGCCAAGGGAGAATTCGAGGCCATGAAGGGCGCCGCTTTGCCGGAAGGCGTAGATGCCATTGACGTCCACCGTGGTCATGCCGCCGACATTCTTGACGGTCGTCAGTCGCCGATCCTCGACGCCGCCGATAGCGCTGCAGCGAAAATGGAGATTGCGACGTCGGGCGCGCCTGTGAAGGCCAACGCGCTAAGAGCGGCATGATGACGCCTGCGTGTTGGGCGCCGCGGTCAGCTTGAACTGGCGCCAAGCTAAGGCGTCGGTTCGCCCGGTGAGCGCGATGGGGCTGGCTCGAGCCGCGCCAAGTCCTTTTGGGGCTTCCACCGAATCCAGGCCAAAAGGCCGTACCCGCAAGTGAGCACGGACAGCCCCGCCAGGTCAGGCCAGACCTCGGCCAGACTTGCGCCCATCTGGTTGAGTTTGATGAAGACCTGGATGCCCGACGTGGAAGGAATGAAGTGCGCCGCCAGCGCCAGAGGGACCGGCATGGCCGAGAAAGGCCAGGCCAGGCCGCTCAGGAAGAAGAAGGGCACGGAACTGGCCGCCAGCACCTGGGCCGAGCGCTCGGGGCGGTCAAAGGCGCTGCCCAGCAAGAGGGCGAAGAAGACGACCGCCGGCACGTAGAGCGCCGTGGCCAGGAGCATGCCCACCAGATTTCCCCCGCGCGGATAGTCCTGAAACCAGAACACGAAACCGAAATAGAACAGGCATCCGGCCACGCCGATGGTGCAGAAGGCGGCTGCCGCGCCGAGGAAGTCGATGCGGGACGGGGCGATCTTGCCACGCCGACCGGCCGACAGGAGCACCACGCCCATCAGCAGGGTTTGTTGAATGATCAGCACCGCCACGCCGGGCACGACATAGCTTCCATAGCCCTGGGCGGTGTTGAACAGGGGGCGGGTGTCGGTCTGGATCGGACTGAGCGCTCTGATCCCCGCGGCGCGCGCGAGGGGCGCCAGGGTCTCGGCGACCGCGCCGGTCAAGACCGACTGAACGGTCGCGCCCACCGTACTGGCGCGGACGAGATAGGCGCCGTTGACATAGATGGCCAGACCCGCGGCCGGCGCGCCGGTGAGCAGACCGCGCTCGAGCTTTTCGGGGACCACGATGATGGCGTCCACGCGCCGGCTTTCCAGCGCGTGGCGGGCTTCACCAAAGTCTGTGGTGCGAAGAACGATGCGAACCCGGTTCGTGCTCGAAAGACGCTCGACGAGGGCTCGGCTGACCGCGCTCTGGTCCTGATCGACGATGGCGACGGGCAGGTGGGTCGCCACTTGCGAGCGGTAGGCGGCGGGGTAGTAGAAGGCGTAGACGATCACCGCCAGCAGCAGCAGCGAGACCGCGGGCCGGCTGGCCAGGATCGCTTTCCAAGTGCCAAGATAGGCGCGCGCGAACCGGTTCATTCGGCCGCCTTCGGGGGCTTGCGCAGGAGGAGACAGGCGGCGGGAAAGAGGACCGCGCAGAAGAGCGCCAGGACGGTTAGCCATCGCAGGGAGTCCGCACCTGGCGAGCCCATGAACATCTGCTCCATCTGCAGGCGCACATAGCTGGTGAACGGCAGAAGGTTCGACAGCATCCGGGTAAACAGCGGTGCGGTCAGGGTGGGCAAGGTGGCGTCCGAGAAGGTAATGGCCGGCCCGCCATAGATCGCCGCCGCCGACAGGGCCGTGGGGATGTCCTTGATCAACACGGTGACGAAGGCGGCCAGGGCGGCGTAGGCCGCGTACATCAGGAATTGGCCGGCGGTCAGCAGCAAAAGACTGCCATGCGCGCCCCAGCCGCGAAAGCCGCACAACCAAGCCGTGCCCGCCAGGTTCCAGGCGGTGAACACCAGCACATAGGGCGCGAGTTTGCCCAGGAGCGCCGGCGCGACCTCGCGCGGGGCGGCGATCCAGGTCTTGAACGTGGCGTCGCGAAACTCGCGGCCGATCGTCACAACGATCGCACAACTCATCATCAGGTGCAGAACGCCCGGTTGGATCAGGGCTTCCAGGAACCATTCGTAGCTGAGGCCGGGATTGAACAGCACGGTCGCCTGCACGGCAGGAGGGGTAAACCGCGCTTGAGGCAGATTGTGGATGCGCTGCAGCCTGGGGGCGATCTGGCCTGACAGGCCGCCGATCGCTTCGGCCACGCCGCGCGCGGCCAGGGCGCCCAGCGAATAGTATGAGGCGTTGTCGTAGACGACGATGGTCGCCCCGACGCCGGACAGGGCGTCGCGGTCAGCGTTCTTGGGCACGTAGACCACGGCCCAGACCTTCCCCTGGCGCGCCAGGGCGAAGGCCGAGGGCAGATCCGCCGGTTCGGCGGCCAGGCGGATCGCGCCGGAGGCGTCCAGATCGCGCGCCAGTTGTCGGCTGAGCGTGGAGTGGTCGGCGTCGACCAGAGCCACCGGCAGATGCCGGGGGCTGCCGGCGAGAAACAGCCAGCCCATCACCACCAGCAGCAGCAACGGCCCCACCACGACCACGCCCAGATCCCAGGGGCTGGCGACGAGAAAGGCGATCTCGCGACGCCAGGCGCGAGCGAACGCCGCCACGGTCAGAATGTCCTGGTCTGCGGCCAGGCGAAGAGCACGCTCATGCCGGGACGCAGGCCCCCGATCCGCGCGACCGGCCGGACCTTCACCTCGAAGGAGCGAATGTCGTAGCCGCTGGACTGACGGGTGGCGCGCCAGGTGGCGAACTCGCCGGCCGGGCTGATGTAGTCGACCCGGAACCGGACGTTCTTCAGGTCCAGCGCGGGCACCTCGCCGGTCAAGATCTGGCCGGTCCGCAGGCCATGAAACTGGCTTTCGGGAACATTGAGGGTGACCCACGGATCGGACAGGCGCGTCAGGGTGAAGACCGGAAAGCCGAGCGGCACGATCTCGCCGTCGTTGACCAGCTTCTTGCCGATTTCGCCGTCAGCCGGGGCGCGCAGGGTGGTCTCGGCCTGGAGCGACGCGGTCTCGGCCATGCCCGCCTGTGCGATCCGCACCTGCGAGGCGGCGATGGTCTTTTCCTCGACCGTGGCTCCGCTAGCAACCTTCAGATATTGCAGACGCGCGGCCTCGGCCTGGCGGGCGCTGGCGTCGCGCGCGGCAAGAGCTTCATCGCGACGCTGGGCTGCGACCACGCCCTGGGCGTAAAGGTTGGAGGCCCGGACATAGGTCTTCTGCGCCAGATCCGCCGCGGCCTGGGAGGCGTTCCAGACGGCCTTGAGTGAGGCAATGTCCTCCTCGCGCGCGCCCTTGACGGCGCGTTGATTGACGGCGCGAGCGCTGTCGAGCAGACCTTCCGCCTGCGTCTGCTTGGCCGCGATTTCCGGACTGGCCAGTTGCGCCAGCAGCTGGCCGGTGCGGACCTGCGCGCCCTCGTCCACCAGCAGGCGCTCGACGCGGCTGAGAGGCGCCTTGGTGGCGATGGTCAGTTCTTCGGCCTCGACCATGCCCTGCAGTTGTCCCGCGGCCGGGCGATAGGCCAGCCACAGGCCCACGATGATGAACAGGCCCGCCAGAGCGACGATCCCGCCGGCGATGAGCTGTCCACGGCGGCGGGGCGGCTTGGCGGCGGGCGGGGCTTGCTGCGGCGCTGCGGGCTCGCTCATCGGACATCCTTGTCGGCGCGGGCGATGTGGTCGCCATAGGTCTGGATCTGGCCGCTGGCGGCCAGCAACTGGGCAAGCGCCAGGTCGTAAGCATAGGCGGCGGTGACCTTCTGGGTCTGGGCCAGGCTGAGCGCGGTCCGCGCATCGATGACGGCCGAGGCGGTCGCCTCGCCCTCCTTGAAGGCGATCTCCTGGACGCGCAGATTTTCCGTCGCCGCGGCGATGTTGGTGTCCAGCAGCAGGAACTGCTTGCGCGCGGTTTCGACCTGGCGCCAAGCAGTCGCGATCACCACGCGCAGGTCGTTTTGGGCCGCGCCGACCGCAGCGGAGGCCTGTTCACTCTTGGCCCGGGCGGCGGTCACCGTCTTGCCTCGGTCGATGTTGGAAAAGAGCGTGTAATGGACGCCCACGCCGACGATCCAGTCGGGGTCGATGATCACCGCGTCGTCGCGGTTGAGGTTGTAGGACGCGAAAGCATAGGCCTTGGGCAGCATGGCGCTCTTGGCGATCTTGACGCCGGCCTGACCGGCTTCGCGCAATGCCTTTAGACGCTTGAGCTCCGGCTGATTTTCCAGCCCGGCCTCCACGAAGGTCTGGGCCGGCGGCAGGGGCGCGGTCGACACGAACAGCGGCGTGGTGGGCGTCAGCGCGCCGTCTTCACGCAGCAGCAGGGCGAGGGTCTCGTTGGCGGTCTGGTAGGCGTCGGCCGCCGCCAGGCTCTGACGGCGGGCGCTGTCATAGGCGACTTCGGCTTGAAGGCGCTGGGACTTGGGGATGACCCCTTGGGCTTCGATCTTGCGGGCGTTTTCCAGGTGATGGGCGAAGCTGGCTTCGGTCTCTTGGCTGACCGTCAGCAGGCGAGCGGCCATTTGCTGGCCGAAATAGGCCTGGATGAGCCGTAGTAGCGCGATGTCGCCGGTGGCCTGAGCCTGGGCCTCGGCTCCCGCCGCCTCGGCCTTGGCCGCGCTTTGGGCGCCGGAGATAAGGCCTCCGGTATAGAGCGGCATGATGGCGCTGGCGGTCGGTCGCAACATGCTCTGGCGGGTCTGCAGATCGAGCGTGTTCGGCGTCAGGGCCAGCGCGTCCTGGACCTTGCTGGCCAGGCCCGACTGGATGGCGGCCGTCAGGTCGCTGGGAACGTTGGGCAGCAGGCCCGGCAGATTGGCGATGAAGCCGTCGGCGGCCGAGCCCACCGCGTCCTTGGCCGGCTGCAGCGAGATGTCGATGCTCTTCTGATATTCGAAGGCTTGAGCGTCGAGCGTGATGACCGGCAGATGCAAACGCGTCAGAGCGTCGGCCTGGGCGCGGCTGGCGCGAGCGCCAGCCTGGCTGGCGGCGATCTGATCGGAACTGCGCTCGAGCTGGGCGCGGGCTTCCTCGAAGCTCAGTGGGCGGGTCGTTTGCGCAAGGCCAAGGCTTGGAGCCAGCATCATGGCCGCGACAAGCCACGAAGCGGGTTGGCAGATCACGAGCCTCGAAAATGGAAGAGTCTTCACGCCAGCCAACCTCGGGAGCGGATCACGGTCGCCATGGCCTAATCCCTCCCTAAGATGTGGTCGTCGCGCTTGACGGTGTCGATCACCTTTTCACCTTGCCAGACTTCCACGGCGACGGCGCTGGCGTGCTCTTGCAACATCTTGATCGCGTGATCGCGATAGCCGGTCAGCGGCAGTTCCTGCAGATCCACCATGGTCCTGCTCTGTGTGTCGCTGATGCCGACGAAGATGAAGGTGTCCACGATGGGATCTCTTGCCGCGTGCGAAAGCGAAATCTGAGTCTGGGTGGTGATCTTAAGCTTGTTCGAGCAAAGCCTTGGAGGTCGGGCCGGCGGGTTCCAGGCGCAACGTGGCCAGATAGCCCCTTACAACCTGCGTGATCTGACCGCGCAGGTCGGTCTCCGGCGCATGCCCGCGGTGCGCGCCGGTATATTGCATGGCGATCATCAGATGGGTCGCGGCGAAAATGGTGCTGGCCGCAAGCCGTCCGGCCTCGGCGTGCTCCGCCAGGCCATGGGCGCGAGCCGCCCCCGCCAGGCGCGAGGCGATCGCGGCTTCCAGATCGGCGATGACGCCAAGCCCCTCTTGGCGGTTGGGCGTTGTCGGGGCGCCAAACAGCAACTCGCGCTGGTAGGCCGCGCCGTTGTCGCTGCTTATCCGCCCAAGCTCAAGCAGGGGAGAGACCATCTCCATGATCGCCTCGACGGGATCGTCCGCCCCGACGGCGCGCGTCGTTCCCTGGGCCAGCGCCTCGCGCAGTTTGTCGTTGTAGACAAGCAGCAGCAGTTCGCTTTTGGACGCCGCATACCGGAAGAGCGTACCGACGGCGATGTCTGCCTTCTCGGAAACTTCGTGGGTCGTGACGCCATCATAGCCTCGGTCTTCGAACAGGCGCGTCGCGGCCTGGACGATCCGTCGCCGCTTGTCCTGCATGTTCCGGTCGCGCCGGCCTAGAGGCGGCGCGAGGTCGGGCGAACTCATGCGCGAACCCTCAAAAAATGACCATAGTCATAAATAAGCGTACTCATAATTTTTGGACGAGTTCAAGCCGCTCCTCGGCGCGCGTGGAAGCGCAGTCCAATTGGTGAGCAAAGACGATTGCCGTTGCGCCGCCAAGCGTCGCAGTCCTCGATCGTCGTTGCGCTGTCTCATGTCGGCCATCGCCCGATCGCAGTCGTCGATCAGGTCGGCAATTTTCCGCGCCACGCCGATGGACGTGGCTATACGAACAAATCGTGTCTTTTGCATTTTCTCGGTCCCTCCGCCGCAGGAGGTGACCGCCTTCTCTGAACCGCCTTGATCTACCTCAAATCGCCGACGGGAGCGCTTCAATCTTCAAGGGCGGCGCTCGCGGACGCTCATAGGGCGCTTGGGTAGGGCTCCAGAGGCCACGCGATCCCGGCGCCGAAAGTCACTGGAGCGCGGCGCATTCCCCGCCTCTCTGGGCGTCGAGCGCTCGATCGCCATCAAGTGCGTATGTCGCGAGGTCTAGTCAAGGTCGCCCTTTCCGGCCGTCCGGTGGCGGGACGTGATTTTGGTCTCGACCATCCGTCAAATTGGGATATCGTTTGATATCTGGAATCGTCCTCAATGCTGGCCGGTCCAAGGTTCAGCATGACTGCTGGAGGTTCCGACATGCCGATTCCGCGAAAGGAAACGCAGCGCCAAACACGCGACCGGCTGATCGCCGCGGCGCACACCTCGATCGTCGAGGAAGGGGTGTCCGGCATGTCGATCCGCAACATTTGCGGTGCGGCTGGCCACTCTCAAGGCGCCTTCTATTCGAACTTCGCCAGCAAAGATGACCTGCTGGTCGAGGTGATGGAGGCGCACATCCACGATGAAGTCGCGCTTTTGCGCGAGTTGGTGCGCGGCTCCGAAAGCGGCGACATCGAACGGACGCTTCGGCGTCTGGCCGACCGGCTCGCCAATCTGGCCGCCGAACCACAATGGTCGCTTCTTTCGATCGAATTGCAGCTTCACGCTCGGCGCGACGCCGCCTTCGCCGCCCGACATCAGGCGGGCAAAGCCTCGTGCTACCGGATGTTCGGTGAGCTCGTCGCCGACCTTACCCAGCGGTTCGATCTGACCCCAGCCCTGCCGCCGTTGCAGGCGGGTATCGGCCTTTACGCCTTGTGGATGGGGCTAGCCGTTCAGGGGCAGGTGGCTGGCGCGATCGGGCGCGAGGAGATGTTGGTCGCCTTCTTTCGCGCCATGGCGGGCCTGGATGCGCGGGCGCCGGCAGGAGCGCGGCCATGACAGGCGCCGTGGTCGCTCGCCGCCGGATTGGTTGCGACGCGGCTGGAGCGCCGCTTCTGGGACGCCTTGATCCGCAGCGACGCTTCACCCTCACGTTCTGCGCCCAGGACGAACACATCGATGAACTGGGCCATGTGAATAACGCCACTTGGGTCGTCTGGATTCAGGAGGCTTCGGTGGCGCATTGGTTCGCCGCAGCCCGACCCGAGGATGCGGATCGCTATGCGGCCGTGGTGCTCCGGCACGAGGTCGACTATCGCGGCAACGTCCTGGCCGGCGCGCACGTCACCGCGGTCACTTGGCTCGATGGCCCGCCGCGTGGCGCGCGCTACGCCCGGCGCGTCGAGTTCATCGACGTGCGCGGCCGGTGTCTCGTCGCGGCCCTGTCCCAATGGGCGCTGATCGATAAGGCGACAGGCAAACTGGTCCGCGTCCCCCGCCAGGTGTCCGCCCCACTTCTCCACGATGCCGCCGAACCCGGGAGCGCTTGCGATGATTGATATCCAGAAGGTCACCGTGCTGGGCACGGGCGTATTGGGCAGCCAAATCGCCTTCCAATCCGCTTTTCGCGGCTTTGACGTTGTCGCCTATGACATCAGCGACGAGGCCCTGGTCCAGGCCCGCTCGCGTTTGGATGGTCTGGTCGCGACCTATGAGAAGGAGATCCCGCAAGCCGCCGGCGGTAAGGCGGCGCAGGCGCTCGGCCAAATCCGGCTGTCGGCCGATCTGGCCGACGCGGTAGCACAAGCGGACCTGGTGATCGAGGCTGTGCCGGAGGTTCTGGCGATCAAGCAGCAGACCTACGAGGCGTTGGCTCGGGTCGCGTCGGACAAGACCATTTTCGCCACCAATTCCTCGACCTTGCTGCCCAGCGCCCTGAAGGATTTCACGGGGCGTCCAGACCGGTTCCTGGCCCTGCATTTCGCCAACAGCATCTGGAAGTTCAACACCGCCGAGGTGATGGGCACGTCCGACACCGATCCGGTCGTCTTCGATGCGGTGATCAAATTCGCCACCGACATCGGCATGGCGCCCATTCCCCTCCGCAAGGAAAAGGCCGGCTACGTCCTCAATTCGTTGCTTGTGCCGTTTCTCAACGCCGCGACGGATCTTGCCGCCGGCGGCTACGCCGGTCCCCCCGACATCGACAAGGTCTGGCGGATCGCCACCGGTGCGCCGATGGGCCCGTTCCAGATCTACGACATCATCGGTCTTGCCACGCCCTACAACATCCTCTCCCACGGCGACGAGCATGATCGCTCGCTCGCCGCCTGGCTGAAGGAAAACTACATCGACAAGGGCAAGCTGGGCGTCGCCGCCGGCGAAGGCTTCTACCGATACTAGTCCCCACAAGATTTTCAGTTCAGCCGAAAGGACTTCGCCATGCACTACAGCAGCGGAAACTATGAGGCCTTTGTCCGTCCGCGCAAAGCCAAGGACGCCGACAAGAAGTCAGCCTGGTTCGTGGGCGCAGGGCTGGCCGGACTGGCCGGCGCGGCTTTTCTGATCCGCGACGCCGGCGTGGCGGGCGAGCGGATCACCATCCTGGAGGAACTCGACATTCCGGGCGGCGCGCTCGACGGCCTGGACGTGCCGGAAAAGGGCTTCGTCATTCGCGGCGGGCGCGAGATGGAGGAGCACTTCGAATGCCTCTGGGATCTTTATCGCTCGATTCCGTCGCTGGAGATCGAGGACGCCAGCGTCCTGGACGAGTTCTACCGGCTCAACAAGGACGACCCGAACGTCTCGCTGCAACGCGTCACCCAGAACCAGGGCCAGGACGTTCCCGACAAGGCGCTGCTGACGCTTAACGATCGGGCGCAGAAGGACCTCATCTCCGTCTTCCTGGCGACGCGCGAGGAGATGGAGAACAAGCGGATCAACGAGGTCTTTGGCGAAGATTTCCTCAAGAGCAACTTCTGGCTCTACTGGCGCACGATGTTCGCCTTCGAGGAGTGGCACTCGGCGCTGGAGATGAAGCTTTATCTGCATCGCTTCATCCACCATGTCGGCCATCTCGCCGATTTCTCCTCGCTCAAGTTCAATCGCTACAATCAGTACGAATCTATGGTCCTTCCGCTGGTCAAATGGCTGAAGGAGCACGGCGTCCAGTTCCGCTACGGTGTCGAGGTCACCGATGTCGACTTCGATATCCAGGCCGACCGCAAGCAGGCCACGCGCATTCACTGGACGGAGAAGGGCCAGGCCGGCGGCGTCGATCTTGGTCCCGACGACCTGGTCTTCATCACCATCGGATCTCTGACGGAGAACTCCGACAATGGCGACCACCACACGCCCGCCAAGTTGAAGGACGGCCCGGCGCCGGCTTGGGATCTTTGGCGTCGCATCGCCGCCAAGGATCCCGCCTTCGGCCGCCCCGACGTTTTCGGCGCCCATATTCCCGAGACCAAGTGGGCCTCCGCGTCGATCACCGCGCTGGACCCGCGCATCGCCCAGCAGGTCGAGAAGATCACCAAGCGCAACCCGTTCACCGGCAAGATCGTCTCGGCTGGGATTGTGACGGTCAAGGACTCCAGCTGGCTGCTCAGCTGGACCGTTCACCGCCAACCGCACTTCAAGAAGCAGCCCAAGGACCAGATGATCGCTTGGTTCTATGCGCTCTTCGTCGACAAGCCTGGCGATTATGTGAAGAAGCCGATGCAGGACTGCACCGGCGAGGAGATTACCCAGGAATGGCTGTATCACCTCGGCGTGCCGGTCGAGGACATCCCGGAGTTGGCCGCGACCGGCGCTAGGACCGTGCCGGTGATGATGCCTTATATCACCGCCTTCTTCATGCCGCGTCAAGCCGGCGACCGGCCTGACGTGGTGCCTAAAGGCGCGGTCAACTTCGCCTTCATCGGCCAGTTCGCCGAGTCCAAGCAGCGCGACTGCATCTTCACCACCGAGTACTCGGTGCGCACGCCCATGGAGGCGGTCTACACCCTGCTGGACGTTGAGCGCGGTGTCCCGGAGGTGTTCAACTCCACCTATGACATCCGCACGCTGTTGGCGGCGATCGGACCGTTGAGAGACGGTAAGGGCATTGACGTCCCGGGCCCTGCATTCCTGCGCAAGCTGCTGATGAAGAAACTGGAAGGCACAGAGATCGCCGCGCTTCTCGACGAATTTCATCTGATTTCGGAATAGCCAGGACAACAGGCCTTAGGGGAAACGCCAATGGCCGACAGGGATCACGAACGAGGAACGGCGGGCGAAAGCGCGGCGGCCAGTGGGGGCGCGCACGGCGACGCGGCGCCGCGCCGAGACCGCGTTCGTGATCCGGTCTGCGGCATGATGATAACGCCGTCGGACGCGACCCTTCGAAGCGACCATGAGGACGTGCGCTATTATTTCTGCTCGACCGGCTGCAAGGCGCGGTTCGATGCCGCCCCTGAATCCTATCGCGCGGCGGCGGGTATCGAGGGCGATGATGCAGGGTTCGCCAAGCCACATGGAGACCCTGTTCATCCTGGCGAAGCCAGTCGTCCTATGGGCGGGATGGCCGTTTTTCGAGCGGGCCTGGGTCTCGCTGGTGAACCGCAGCCCGAACATGTTCACGCTGATCGCCATGGGCGCCGGCGTGCCTGGACCTACAGCGTCGTCGCCACGCTGGCGCCGCGGATCTTTCCGCCGGCCTTCCAGACCACCGACGGCATGATCGCCGTCTATTACGAGGCGGCCGCAGTGATTGTCGTCCTGGCCCTGCTGGGCCAAGTCCTGGAAATGCGGGCCCGGGAGCAGACCTCAGGAGCGATCCGCGCTCTGGTCGATCTGGCCCCGAAAACCGCTCGCCGGATCGCCGAGGACGGATCGGAAGACGACATCGACACCAAGTTCACCGGCCTCAAGGGCTCGGCCAGCGCCGGCGTCACAAGTTGAAGCGGAAGTAGAGCCAAACGGCGTGTCTTATGACCTCTGCAGGGAAGCGGTGGCGCTTAAACGACAGTGCTTTCAATCCCAGTCTCCAAGCTAGGAGACAAGGAGGCCGGGATGGGGAGACGGTTTGCCGTTAGACTGACAGTGCCTTCGATACCTTGGCATCGAGGTCGATGATGCGCTGGAGATGTCCGAGCAGATTGACCTTTAAGGCTGCCAGCTCATCACCTTTAGTGCGGCCAGAAAGCACGCCACGCCTCCATTGAACGTCGTGTTTCTGGAGGCGCGCCAAGGGCGGCAATTGGCGCAAGACGGAGCCCCCCCCACAGCCCAGGCGCGACGGCGCACCTGGGGGGAGGGCTTCGAGCTCATCGATCCGCGTTGAACCGCGCGATCATCACCTTGCCGACTTCATCCATGGCGGCCAAGACGTCCTTGCTCCAGGCGACGGGATCGACTGTGACCTGGTAGGTGCGGGTCTTCTGGCCCCCGACGCCAGCCAGGACGCCGATGGCGCTGGCGACGCCGTCGCTGACCTTGCTCCCCCGGGTCGTCGTGTCGTCGGCAGACAGGATGGAGTCCGGCATGACGATCGGGCTGGTCAGAGCGTAGCGCTGGCGATGGCCTAGGTCCGAATAGGTCGACTTAGCCTGGGGCGTCAGGACCCACA
>JAYRLX010000391.1:0-3840 GCA_041905125.1 Caulobacter sp.
AACACCTGCTCCCTCTCCCCTTGCGGGAGAGGGTGGCCCACGAAGTGGGTCGGGTGAGGGGTTGAAAGCGAGGACCGCCGCGACGGCTCGAACGCTGTCGCGGCGTTTCTATTCGCGCGACCCTCATCCTCGCCCGAGGGCGACACCTTCTCCCACAAGGGGAGAAGGGCTAAACAACAGCGGGGGCTGAAGGAGTTTCGATGGCCGCGTCCAAGTCCGTCCTGTCCGCCCTCGCCCTTTCCTTGACCATCTCGACCTCGGCCCTGGCCCAGACTGCCGCGCCGCCCCCGACCGTCGACCTCGGTCCGGCGCCGGCCCAGGACGAGAGCGCGGTGGTCGCCGAGCTGACCGTGGTGGCCAAGCCGCCGGGTCCGGCCGTCTGGCTGGTCGAGAAGGATGGCGCCAAGTTGTACATCCTGGGCTCGGCCCCGCCCCTGCCCCATCAGCTGAAATGGTCCAGCCCGCGCCTGGAGAAGGCGCTGGACAAGGCCAGCCTGGTGCTCGTGCCCCCCGAAGCCTCGGTCGGCGTCACCCAGATCGCCGGCTTCGTGCTGCGGTTCGGCGCGGGCCTGCGCCAGCCGCTCGGCAAGTCGCTGGAAAACGAGCTGCCGCCGGATCTGAAGGCCCGGTTCGTGGAATCCCGGACTCAGGCCCGCAAGGGGCCGGGCGACTACAAGAACTGGAAGCCGGCCGTGGCGGGCTTCCTGCTGCTGTCGGACTTCCGTCAGGCGGCCGGCCTCTCCGAAGCCAAGCCGATCAGCACGGTCCAGCGGATGGCCAAGGCGCGCAAGCTGAAGGTCAAGGCCGTGGGCCAATACCGGATGAGCGCGGTGACGACGATCGCCTCCAAGCTCTCGCCCGAGGACCAGCTCTATTGCCTTCGCGTGGCGCTGGACGAGATCGCCTATGACGGCGCGCACTCGACGACGATCGGCCAGGACTGGGCGGAGGGTGATCTCGGCTCGGTCCGCGCCCGCTACCGCGCCAGCGCCGCCCAGCGCTGCCTGGTTCATGCGCCCGGCGGCGCCGAGCTGCTGGAGAAGGGCGTCGCCCTGACGACGGACGCCATGACCGAGGCGCTGAAGCGGCCCGGCGTCACCGTGGCGGTGGTGGATCTGGGCTTTCTGCTGCCCGCCAACGGCGTGCTGGACCGCCTGAAGGCGAACGGCGCGACGATCACCTCGCCGGTCGAATAACGACGCTCGCCGGCTTGACGGCTGGGCCTCGAAGCCGTCAGCCTCCGCCCGCCTTTCGGGAGGGAGTTAAGGCATGAAACTGACGATGATGGCGGCCGCGGGCCTGGCCTTGCTGGCCGCCGGCGCGGCGCGAGCCGAAGTGGTCGACGCCCAGCCGAACGGCTTCGAGGTCAAGCACGAGGTCGTCTTGGCCGCGCCAGCCGCGACGGTCTGGAACGTCCTGGTCCAGCCCTCGAAATGGTGGGCGTCGGCCCATACCTGGTCCGGCTCCGCCGCGAACCTGTCGCTGGCCCCGGCGTCCGGCGGTTGCTTCTGCGAGCGCCTGCCGAACGGCGGCTCGGTGCTGCACATGACCACGGTTCATGCCGCGCCCGGCCAGAAACTGGTGCTTTCCGGCGCCTTGGGCCCGCTGCAGTCCTCGGGCGCGACCGGGGCGCTGACCTTCGTCCTCGCGGAAAAGGACGGCAAGACGACGGTGACCGTCACCTACGATGTGGGGGGCTATGTGAAAGGCGGGCTCGACAAATGGGCCGGCCCTGTCGACGGCGTGATCGGCCAGCAGGTCGCGGGGCTGAAGGCGGCGGTGGAAGGGAAGTAAACCACCCCTCTCCCCTTGCGGGAGAGGGTGACCGCCGTAGGCGGACGGGTGAGGGGTTTCACACACGGAAACGCCGCGACAGCCGATCGGGAGTCGCGGCGTTTTGTTATTTTCAACCCCTCATCCGGCCCTTCGGACCACCATCTCCCGCAGGGGGAGAAGGAAGATGCCTCAGCCCACGTCGGCCAGGTCGCTGTCGCCGCTGGCGCCCAGCAGGGCCATCTGCAGGCGCGAACGGTCGCGGCGGGCCGCTTCCAGGGCGCCTTCGGCCAGGGCGTTTTCCGAGGTGAGGCGTTCGATGGTGGCCTGCAGCTCGGAAACCTTCTCCTCGTGCTCGCGACGGATCTGGTCCTGGGCTTCCTGCATCGCGTCCAAGCGGGCGCGCAGTTGCTGGGCGCGTTCCTCGGCGCGCTTGAGCGCCTTGTCCTGGGCGACGGCGCTCTTGGCCAGCTGGTCGGCGCGCTCGATGGCGGTGGCGCGGGCGGTGTCGACGCCAGCGTGGCGCTGACGCAGGCTTTCGGCCTCTTCCTCCAGCGCGCGGATGCGTTCCAGGGCGCGCTCCAGGGCGACGTTGAGGTCGCCGGCGCGACGCTCGACGGCCTTCTGGTGGGCGCTGGACTCGGCCAGGCGGGCCGAGAGCTGGGTGTTCATCTCTTCCAGTTTGTCGGCGCGGCCCGAGGCGGTCTCGAGGCGCGTCTGCAGGGCCGAGATCTCGGCGCGGCTGGCCTCGACCTGGCTTTCCAGGCCGCGGACGATGCGGCCGCTGTCGGTCTGGTGAGCGGCCAGGGCGTTCTCGAGCGCCTGGACGCGCGCGCGTTCGGCGGCGATCTGGGCTTCCAGGTCGGTCTCGATGCGCGACAGGCGGGCCAGGTCGAGGCCGGCCTGATCGACGCGCTTCTTGAGCGTGGCGGCTTCCTCGCCCAGCAGGGCGTTGTCCTGATTGGCGCGGGCCAGGGCGGCCTCGGCGTCGCCGCGGCGGGTGTCGATGTCCTGGGCCTGGGCGCGCAGGCCTTCGACGTCCTGCACCAGATGCTCGATGCGGGCGTTGGCGTCGCGCAGGGACGCGTCGAGGTTGGAGACCTTCAGGTCCGACTGCAGCAGGGCGTTGCGCAGGCGGTCGATCTCGAGGGCGTTGTCCTCGAGCGTGACGTCCTGGCTCTGGCGGCGGGCTTCGGACTCGCCGAGGGCGGTTTCGGCGGCGGCCAGGCGGGCGCTGACTTCGCGCTCCTCGGCCTGGATCTGGGCGATCTGGCGCTGGGCCTGGTCGAAGTTGGCGCGCAGGGCGATTAGTTCGGCGTGCTCGGCGCGGCGGGCCTCGAACTCCTGGCCGACGGGACCGCGGATCTCGGCGATCAGCGGCTCGATGGCCTTCAGGTGCTCCATGACCCGGCCGATGCTGTCGAGACCGCCGTGGATGGTCTCGTAGCGCTGACCGATCGCCTGGGTGGACTCGATCTGGTGAAGCATCGCCTCGCTGCGGTCGTCCGTGAGGACCGCCGGCTTGGCGTTCTTATCCCGAGAGTTCTTCGACAGCAGTCTCATCTCGCCCACCTTCGCCCCATGCGGGCCCGACGCGTTCCTCAGGAACGACGGCGAACGCCGCGAATCTCTTACCCAGAGGTTAACAACTTAGTTCACGGACAAGATGAATGTCGAGTAGGCCTAGCCGCGACCGGGCGTCGCGGACCCCGCTCAAACGCCCCATTTCTGGGGATTGGCGGCGGCCTCGGCGGCCATCACCCGGCCGACCGCGTTCACCACGGCCGCGATCCTCAGCGCGGCCTGGACCTGGATCGGCGCCACCCCTCGCTCGCGCAGCTCGGCCTCGTGGGCGTCGAGGCACGCGCCGCAGCCGTTGATGGCCGACACCGCCACGCACCAGAGCTCGTAGTCGACCGCGGACACGCTGGGTCGCGACAGCCGGTTCATCCGAAGGCGCGACGGCAGGTCCCGATAATCCGGCGCGGACAGCAGGTGCAGGGCGCGGAAATAGACGTTGTTCATCGCCATGATCGCGGCGGCGGTCCTGGCGGCGTCAAAGCCCTC
>JAYRLX010000392.1:0-3795 GCA_041905125.1 Caulobacter sp.
GCTGCCGTCTATCACCGTCCGCGGGCCCCCCCCGCGCCCCCGGGGGGGTGGTGGGGGGCTTGGGGGCCCCCCCCCCGCCCCGCTGAGCTTGCCTCTTCCCCCTCCGTCGCCGCTTTGCGCCGACACCTCCCCCGCTAGGGGGAGGATTTGCAAGCATCCGCGTTGAACTCGAACCCCGGCGCCTCTAGATCAGCGCCTCCTCTTTCCGGGAAGGATCCTCCCCATGGCCAAGCTCCTGCCGCTCCAATCGTTCAGCCTGCAGGAGACCGAGGACGGCTATCGCCTGCTGGTCTCGGCCATCGGCGGGGAGTCGATCTACGTCTCGATCACGCCCGACCAGATGGACGACATCATCGACAGCCTCGAGAACGCCATGGGCGGCGAGGAAGGCGCCGAGGGCGAGGACGACGTCGAGTACTGAGGTCAGCCGTAGAGGTTGGCCAGCGCCCGCAAGCCCCGCGCCAGGGTCGGGCGCTTGCCGGCCGCGCCCAGCGAAATCCGCAAGCCCTCGCCCGTCACGCCCGGCGCTCTGAACGTCTCCGCGCCCACCAGCGCCAGGCCGTGTGTCTTGGCCGCCCAATCGGCGCGGGCGTCGGGCAGCCAGACGTGCAGGCTCTCGGGCCCGCCCACGGCGCCGGACAGCAGCTCGGCCGCCAGCGCCCGCCGGGCCATCGCCTCTTCGCGTACGCCGGCCAGCACGCGGCCCGCTACGTCCTCTCGGATCCAGCTGGTCGCCACGGCCGCCATCAGCGGCGGCGGCATCTGGGCGATGGCGTGCAGGGCGCTCGTGAACCCCTCGGCCCGTCCCGGCGGCGCGACGACATAGGCCACGCGCAGGCCCGGCGAGAGGGTCTTGGCGGTGGTGGCGACATGGAACACGCCTTCGGGCCATAGGTTGGCGAGCGCGGGCGGGGGGCTGGCGGGCAGCAGGCCGTAGGCGTCGTCCTCGATGATCGTCACGCCCGCCCCCGGGCCGACCCCCACGACCGCCTCGCGCCGCGCCAGGCTCATCGTCGCCGCCGTCGGGTTCTGGAAGGTCGGGGTGCAGCAGATCAGGCGCGGGCGATGCTCCGCGAGCAGCCGCGCCAGGGCTTCGGGCTCCAGTCCCTGTTCATCCAGCGGACAGCCGATCACCGTCAGCCCTCGTCGCGCCGCCGTCGCCAAGAGGCCCGGATAGGCGAAGGCCTCGGCCAGGATCACGTCCCCGGGTCTCGTCAGGTGGTCCAGCAGGGCCGACAGCGCCGTCTGGGCGCCGCTGGCGACGACGACGCGGGCCGGATCGACCTCGCCCAGGCTGGGCGCCAGCCAGGCCGCGCCGGCCGTCCTCTGCGCTAGCGATCCCGCGGCCGGGTGATAGGCCATCAGCGTCGCCGGATCGGTGCGGGCCAGGATCGCGCCGGTCGTCTCGCGCAGCAGCGCCGCCAGATTCAGGCCGGCGGGCGGCGGCGGCAGGTTCATCGACAGGTCGACCAGGCCGGCCTCGCCTTCCTCGGTCCGCGAGCGGATGAAGGTGCCGCGGCCCGTGGTTCCCTCGATCAGCCCGCGTTCGCGCGCCAGGGCGTAGGCGCGGGTGACGGTGGTGAAGTCGATGCCGAGCCGCCGGGCGACCTCTCGCTGGGCGGGGATCTGGTCGCCGGACTGCAACTCGCCTTCGGCCACCGCATTTTCAAGGGCTTGAGCGATGCGGCGATAGACCGGCCCATCCAGGACCTCCGCCCGGCGCAGCCAGGCGGCGGCCGGATTCGGCGATCCCTTAGTTGCGTCCATCGGCGTGAATCCATACATTACCTTACGAATGTATGGATCAATCCTGCGATTGTAGGAAGGGGTCATTCGATGACCGACGATGTGTTCTACGACTCTCCGACCCCGATCGAGGCAGGCCTCAAGTGCTGCTGCCCGCGCTGCGGCCAGGGCAAGCTGTTCCAGGGCTTCCTGAAGCTGGCGCCCAAGTGCGACCAGTGCGGCCTGGACTACAGCTTCGCCGATCCGGCCGACGGCCCGGCGTTCTTCGTGATGAGCGGCGTCGGCATCATCGTCACGGCCTTCTTCGCCTGGGCCGAGGTCGTCTGGCAGCCGCCGATCTGGGTCCACCTGGTCACGACCTTCCCGGCCCTGATCCTGGGGTGCCTGGCCACCCTGCGGCCGGTGAAGTCCTGGCTTGTGGCCTCGCAGTACATCAACAAGGCCGAGGAAGGCCGGTTCGAGAGCCTGGGCCGGCACGATTTCGACGAGCGGCGGCTGTGAGCATCATCGTGTCATCCCGGCCGTAGCGCAGCGGAGAGCCGGGACCCAGGGGCGGCCTCACCGCGCTTGGCCCCTGGGTCCCGGCTCGGCGCGCTGTCGCGCTTGGCCGGGATGACAGTTTTAAAGGCCTAAACCCCCAGCGTCCCCGCCACCTGGCGCGTCGCCGCGTTCAGGCGGTTCCAGACATTGATCGCCGAGATGCTGATCAAGAGGCCCGCCAGCGCCTTTTCGTCATAGTGCCGGGCGGCTTCTTCCCAGACCTCGTCCGAGACCGGATCGGCCTTGTCGGCGACGCGGGTCACGGCCTCGGCCAGCGCCAGGGCGGCGCGCTCGGCGTCGGTGAAGTAGGGCGTGTCGCGCCAGCCGGCGACCGTGGCGACGCGCTCGGGGCTCTGGCCCGACTTAAGGGCGCCCCGGGCGTGCATCTCCAGGCAGACGCCGCAGCCGTTGATCTGGCTGACGCGCAGGTGCAGCAGTTCGTGCAAAGTCTCCGGCACGCCCTCGACATGGGCGGCCTTGGACAGGGCCATCATCGCCTTGAAGGCGTCGGGCAGCAGTTGGGCGGGCTGTTTCATGCGGGCTTGCATCGCGGGCTCCTTCGGTTTTGCTGACGCCGCCGGTCACATCCGGCGATTTCGTTTCGTCGAACAGGTGACGAAGCCCGACGGAGCGATGTGACCGATGCCGCCAGAAAAAGGCTCAGAGCAAAATTATCTCGCCCAGCGTTTCGAGGCCGACCGCGCCCGCCTGCGCGGCGTCGCCTACCGCATGCTGGGCTCGCTGCCCGAGGCCGAGGACGCCGTGCAGGAGGCCTGGCTTCGCCTGTCGCGCACGGGCGGGGAGGGCGTCGACAACCTGTCGGCCTGGCTGACCACCGTGACCTCGCGCGTGTGCCTGGACATGCTGCGCGGCCGCAAGGCGCGGCGCGAGGACGCGATCGGCGAGAGCGCGCCCGAACCCTCGGTCGCCGCCGAGGACGCGGTCGAGCGCGAGACGATCCTGGCCGATTCCGTGGGCCTGGCCCTGCTGGTCGTGCTGGAGGCCCTGACGCCGGCCGAGCGCATCGCCTTCGTGCTGCACGATCTGTTCGACCTGCCGTTCGACGACATCGCGCCGATCGTCGAGCGCACACCCGAGGCCGCGCGCCAGCTGGCCAGCCGCGCCCGGCGCCGGGTGCGGGGCGGCGAGGCGCTGGACGCCACCCAGACGGCGCAGAAGAGCGTGGTCGACGCCTTCCTGCTGGCCTCGCGGACCGGCGACCTGGCCGGGCTGATGGCGGTGCTGGCGCCGGACGTCGTGGTCCGCTCCGACGTGCTGGGCGGCGGCGGCCAGGTCCGCGAGCTGCGCGGCGCCGAGAAGGTCGCCAACTTCTACAACGGCCTGGCCCAGACGGCCCGCACGGCCCTGGTCGACGGCGCGATCGGCGCGGTCGTGGCGCCGCTGGGACGGATGACGCGGGTGCTGGATTTCCGCGTCGAGAACGGCCGGATCATCGAGATCTTCGTCGCCGGCGATCCGGAGCGGTTGGACGGGGTCGAGGTCTCGTTG